>CAYYZI010000005.1:0-24581 GCA_964475675.1 uncultured Geminicoccaceae bacterium | reverse complement strand
TCGCTGCCGGTCTGGGCGATGCCGATGATCGGCCGGCCCGACTGCAGCTCTTCCCGGGTAAGGCCGAAATTGAGGTAGCGCTCGAGATAGAGCGCCGTCATGTCCGGCTCGTCCGGATCGTTCCACCAGGCCTGGCTGCGCAGTCGCCGCTTGTTGTCGCCCTGCATCTTCCCCTCCCCGCCGACGGTTGCGGCCTCACCCCTGCCGCATTAAGGGATATCAACAGCCGGCGGTCGGGCACGTCAAGCTGCTGCCGCCGACCGGAGGGAAGAACGATTCGGGAGGGAAGCTCGTGAGACATGTCGCAACCGCCGTCCTGGCGGCAGGCCTGGTTCTCGGTGGTGCCGCGCAGGCCGCCACCACGCTCAGGATCACCCTGCAGCTGCCGATCAAGAGCCATCTCGGCCAGAACCTGCTGCAGTTCGAGCAGGAGGTGGAAAAGGCCAGCAATGGCGAGATCCAGATCGAGATCTACCCCTCGGCGCAGCTCTACAAGGACAAGGAGGTGCCGCAGGCGGTGTCCTCCGGCGCCATCGAGATGGGGGTCGCCTCGCTGACCCGCTTCGCCGGCACCATTCCGGCGGTGGATGTGTTCTACGTGCCGTTCCTGCTCGACAGCCCCGAGAAGGTGAAGAAGGCCACCAGCCCCGGCTCGCCGATCCGCGGCCCGATCGACGAGGCGGTGCTCGGCACCGGTGCCCGCATCCTCTGGTGGCAGCCCTATGGCAACACCATCCTGCTGTCCAAGGACAAGCCCCTGCACGGTCCGCAGGACGTCAAGGGCAAGAAGGTCCGGGTGTTCGGCAAGACCCTCGGCAAATGGGTCGAGGTGGTCGGCGGCAAGCCGGTGCTGACCTCGGGTTCCGAGCAGTTCCTGGCCTATCAGCGCGGGGTGGTGGATATCGGCATGACCGGCATCACCACCGTCAAGTCGCGCAAGCTCAACGAGGTGATGGACGCGGTGACGCGGGTACCGATCGCCGCCATCGAGTTCGTGGTGGTGATCAACGAGAAGGTCTGGCAGGGGCTCACCGACAAGGAGCGCGAGATCCTCTCGAAGGCGGCGGCCAGTGCCGAAAAGGCGATCAACGAGCGGATCGTGGAGATCGAGAAGGATGCCGCCGAATACGCGGTCGAGAGCGGCATGATCGTCTACGACCCCACGCCCGAGGAAATGCAGGCCTGGCGCGAAGCCAGCCAGCCGATGTTCGAGCTGTTCTCCAAGGAGGCCGGCGAACTCGGCAGGAAGCTGGTCGAGGAAGCCAAGAAGCTCTGAGGGAAGCGCCGCTGACAACGGGAGGAAAGCGGCCGGACGGGACCTTGTCCGGCCCTTTCCGCTTGGTCCGATGATCTATGAACGGGTGATCGACTGGTTGGCGGATCTGGCCGCCTGGCTGTTCTTTCTGGTCGGCCTGATGCTCGCCTACGAAGTGGTGATGCGCTACTTCTTCAACGCGCCGACCATCTGGGCCGAGGAACTCTCGCGTCTGGCCCAGATCTGGGCGACCTGGCTGGCCGCCGCCTGGACCCTCAAGAACCGGCGGCTGATCGCAGTCGGCGTCCTCTATCAGCGGCTGCCAGTGCCGCTGCGTCGGCTGGCGGCGATGTTCACCCTGCTGTTCATCGCCGCGTTCAGCGCCATCACCCTCTACTACGCCGTCCAGATCACCGCCGAATCCGTGGAGCTCGGGCGCAAGACCGCGACCATGCTCGACATGCCGCTCTGGGCAGCGGAGATCGCCGTGCCCATTGGAGTGGGCCTGCTGCTGGTCCAGTGCCTGGTGGAGCTGGTGCGGCTGTGGCGTGATCCCGAGGCCACCCTGCTGCTGGCCTCCGATGTCGGCTGAGCGGAAGCCCGGCCGGTGACCGCACTCTTGATCCTGTTCCTGCTGCTGGCGCTGCTGGCGATCGGCGTCCCGGTCGCCTTCGCCCTCGGCGGGCTGGGCCTCATTCTGCTGATCGCCGGCGGCTTCTCGCCGCTGATGGCGCCCCAGGCCCTGCTGAGCACGGTCGACAATTTCATCCTGCTCGCCGTGCCGCTTTTTCTGCTGATGAGCAACATCCTCCTCAAGGGCGGCATCGGGCGCGATCTGTTCGCCGCGGTCCAGGCCTGGGTCGGACACTGGCCGGGCGGTCTGGCAGTGGCGACGATCCTTTCCTGCGCCCTGTTCTCGGCGATCTCGGGAAGCTCGGTGGCCACCGCCGCCACCGTCGGCACGGTGGCCATTCCGGAAATGATCCAACGCGGCTACGAGCGCCGCTTCGTGCTCGGCCTGCTCGCCGCCGGCGGCACCCTCGGCATCCTCATTCCGCCCTCGATCCCGATGATCATCTACGGGGTGGTCACCGAGGAAAGCATCATCAGCCTGTTCCTGGCAGGCATCGGTCCCGGCATTCTGCTGGCCGGCCTGTTCATCCTCTATGCGATGGTGCACGCGGCCTTCTTCGGCGGCTACACGCCCTCACCGCGGGCGAGCTGGCGCGAGCGGCAGGTGGCGACGCTGAGGGCCCTGCCCACCTTCATCCTGGCGGTGGTGGTGGTGGGCGGCCTCTATGTCGGCGCCTTCACCCCGACCGAGGCCTCGGCAGTGGGTTTCGCCGGCTCGCTGCTGCTCACCGGACCGCTGCTGCGCCGACTCGACTGGAAGACCCTGGTGGTCGCGGTCCGCGAGAGCATGGCCACCACCGTGACCATCTTTCTCATCCTCGTCGGCGCCAAGCTGTTCGGCAAGGCGATCACCCTCTACCGGCTGCCCCAGGAGCTCTCCTCGCTGATCATCCAGACCTTCGACACGCCGGCCGCGTTCGTCGCCATCGCCGCCGTGGTGCTGCTGCTGATGGGCTGCTTTCTCGAGGCCCTGTCGATGCTGCTGCTGATGATGCCGGTACTCTATCCGGCGCTGCTGCCGCTGGGGATCGATCCCATCTGGTTCGGCGTCTTTTTCGTGGTGATGATCGAATGCGCCCTGATCACGCCGCCGGTGGGCCTCAACCTGTTCGTCATCCAGGCGGTGGCCCGAACCTCGGTGGCCGATGTGGCGCTCGGCGTCTGGCCGTTCATCCTCATCATGCTGGGCACCACGGCGCTGCTCTATGTGGTGCCCGACATCGTCCTCTACATCCCCTTCAAGATGTGAGATCCCGCCGATGACCGCTGCCGCCGACCTGCGCGCCCTGCTGGCCCGCCCCGGACTTCTGATCATGCCCTGCTGCTTCGACGCGCTGTCGGCCAAGCTCATCGAGCGTGCCGGCTTCCCACTCACCTTCATGAGCGGCTTCGCCGTCTCCGCCGCGCGCCTGGCACTGCCCGATACCGGGCTCGCCAGCTTCGGCGAGATGCGCGATCAGGCCCGCGATATCTGCGGTGCGGTGTCGATCCCGGTGATCGGCGACGGCGACACCGGCTATGGCAATCCGGTCAACGTCAAGCGTACGGTCCGCGAATATGCCCGGGCCGGCCTCGCCTGCGTGATGATCGAGGACCAGCTCTGGCCCAAGCGCTGCGGCCATACCCGCGGCAAGCAGGTGGTTCCTTTCGAGGAGGCGGTGACCCGCATCCGCGCCGCCTGCGACGCGCGTGACGAGGGAGCCGGGATCCTGGTGATGGCCCGTACCGATGCCCGCGCCACCCACGGCATGGAGGAGGCACTGCGGCGCATCCGCGCCTTCGAGGAAGCCGGAGCCGACATCCTGTTCCTCGAAGGACCCCGCAGCCTCGAGGAGATGCGCGCTTTCTGCGTAGCCACGCAAAGACCCTGCATGGCCAACATGGTCGAAGGCGGGGATACACCGCTGCTGCCACCGGCCGAGCTCGAGGCCATCGGTTTCCGGATCGTGGCATATCCCCTGACGCTGCTGTCGGCGGCGGTGAAGGCCATGGAGCAGGCCCTGGCCGCTCTGGCGACCGGGCGAGACCCGGGGGATCTCCTTCTGCCCTTCGGCGAGCTCCAGGAGCGGGTCGGCTTTCCCGCCTACGATGCGGAAGCGGCCCGCTACCGCCTCGACTGAACGGCTGCGGCGGCGACCTCAGGGCGCAGGCAGGGCCATGTCGGCTGCGCTGCGGATCCTGCCGGGCCGCTGCCGTTCCAGCACCACCTCCCGGAGACGTGCGAAGGGCAGCGCCGGGTGCCAGTAATAGCCCTGCCCCTCGAGACAGCCGGCCTTTTCCAGAAAGTCACGCTGCCTCCGGGTCTCGATCCCTTCGGCCAGAACCTTGATCTTCATGGCCCGGGCGAGGCCCACCACCGCCTCGACGATCGCCCGGTCCTCGGCGTCCTCGGGCAGACCTTGCACGAAGCAACGGTCGAGCTTCAGGCAGCGCACCGGAAAGCGCTTGAGATAGACGAGTGAGGAATAGCCGGTGCCGAAATCGTCGATCGCCAGCGACACCCCGGTCTCCTTCAGGCGACCGAGGGAACGGGCCACATCCTCGCAATGTTCGAGCAGCACCCGTTCGGTGATCTCCAGCTCGAGCCGCTCCGGGGGAAAGCCGCTGTCGCGGACCATCGCCACGAGACGGTCGCCATAGCCTTCCTGCGTCAGTTCCTGAGGCGAGACATTGACGGCGAGGCGCAGGGGATGGCCCGATTCTGCGGTGAGCGCGACCATGTCGCGCAGCGCCTTGGCCAGGACCAGCTCGTCGAGCCTGCCGATCAGCCCGCGCTGTTCGGCGATGCGCACGAACAGCTCCGGATCGACCCGGTTCCCGTTTTCGTCCGCGGGCCAGCGTACCAGCGCCTCGACGCCGATCAGCCGGCCGGTGTGCAGCTCCAGGATCGGCTGATAGTGCGGCTCGAGCCGCTCCTCCGCCAGGTGGCGGCGCAGTTCGGCATCGATCCGCTGGGTCTCCTCGAGCTCCCGGGCGAGCGAAGGCGTGAAGGCAACGATACGCTGCCCTTCCCGTTTCTGCCGCTTGGCCTCGTAAAGCGCGAGATCGGCGGCCCGGAGCAGCGCGTCCGGCGATGAGCCATGCGCCGGCAGCAGGGCGATGCCGATCGAGGCCCTCGGCCGCAGCTCGCCGCCGCCGACACGAAGAGGGCGACCGATCGCCGCCAGGATGCGGCGGGCCGCCTCGAAGGCGTCGGCCGGATCTGCGAGGGCGTGCAGGAGAACCGCGAACTCGTCGCCACCGAGGCGCGCCACCAGATCCGAATCGCGGACCGCTTCCTGCATCCGTCCGGCCAGCGTCTCCAGCAGGGCGTCACCCGCGGCATGGCCGAAGGTGTCGTTGACCATCTTGAAATCGTCCAGATCGATCAGGAGGATGGCGCCGGGACGCCCGTAGCGCGCGGCGAAGGCGACCGCCCGTTCGAGATTGTCACGCAGCACCGCCCGATTGGCGAGGCCCGTGAGGGAATCGCGCAGGGCGAGGCGCCGCAGTTCGTCCTCCATCAGCCGCCGGCGGGTGATGTCGCGGGCGACCGAAAGGACGATGTTCTCGCCATCCTCCTCGAGCAGGCTCACGCGGCTCTCGATCACCCGCTGCGAACCGTCGGGACGGCGCAGACGGACCTCGACGGCCTCCACAGCCATGCCGCTCTTGAGCCGCCGCCAGCGTTCGGCGACCAGGTCGCGATCGCGGGGATCGATCCGGTCGAGCACCTGCCGGCCGATCATCTCCCGCGGGCCGCGATAGCCGAACAGGGACGCGGCCTGGGCATTGGCGAACAGCAGCACACCGTCGCGGTGCAGCAGCACGGCGTCCGGGGAGAGGTCCACGAGCTGGCGATAGCGGCGCTCCGATCGCTCCTTCTCCGCCTGGCTTTCGCGCAGCTCGGTGATGTCGATGCCGACCACCAGGATCGCCGGATCCTCCCCGTCCATCAGCCTCGCGATCCTCGACTCGACCGTGCGTACGCTGCCATCGGGGCGCACCACCCGCAATCGCCGGGGCGCCGGCCTGCCCGAACGTCGCATTTCGGCGGCGTGCGCCCGCACCAGCTCGTGGTCCTCGGGGTGGACGAATTCCAGCACATGCCGGCCGACCATGCCCGCCGCATCGCGCGCACCCACCAGGGTCGCCATCGCCGCGTTGGCAAAGCGGATGCGGCCGTGGACATGGACCACCACCGCATCGGGCAACATGTCGACGAGTTTGCGGTAGCGCTCCTCCTCGCGCCGCCGTCCGAGCTCGGTCACCTTGAGGGCGGTGATGTCACGTCCGGTCCCGCGGTAGCCGCAGAACCCGCCGCGGGCATCGAAGATCGGCCTGCCGTTGCTGCGGATCCAGTAGGACTCGCCCTCCGGTCCCAGGCAGCGCAAGTCGAGTTCGCGGTAGGGCAGACGCTTTTCGAGCAGCCGGCGATGCTCCTCGAACTGCTGTCGATCCATCCCGGCACGCAGCACCTCGAGGCGATCCCTGCCAAGATAGCCGTCGGGGCGAATGCCGGCGATCGTCTCGACATTGTTGGAAAACCAGGTGTAGCGGAGCTCCGCATCGGTTTCCCAGAACCAGTCGGAGGCCAGCTCGGCGAAATCGCGAAGGCGCGTCTCGCTTTGTTCCAGAGCGGCGAAGGCCCGGCGCTCGGCGGTGACGTCGCGGATGATGCCGAGGATCGCCGGCCGCCCCTTCTCGGTAATCCGGACCGGCCGGCCGGAACCGATGAAGGTAGAGCCGTCGAGACGTCGATAGCAGAGGTCCATGTAGCGCGGCGAGCGGCCGGTACGCAGCACCCGCAGGACCCGCTGCATGGCCCGTCGCAGGTCCTGCCGGCGATGCACGAAACGCCAGACCGGCAGACCGACGAGTTCGGCCGGCGATGCCGCCCCGAACATCCTGGCGGCCATCGGGTTGGCAAAACGCACCCGCCGATCCTGCAGGATGACGATGGCTTCGGGCGCCTTCTCCACGAGGCGCCGCCAGCGCTCCTGCATCTCGCGCATCGAACGGACGGCAGCCGAGGCTGCCGAGTTCCGGCGACAACTCCCCATACTGCCCACGTCCCGTCGTTCCCCCGAGCATCCGTGGCTCCCAACAAGCACCGGGAACCGTTAAATTATCGTGTACCCCGGCATCTTCGCCGTGATGCCGGCGGTAGCCAAGCCGGGGAGCGCGAAGTAAGAAAGGAGCGATCCCTTCCGCTTGCGACGAGGACATCATGGACGCGCCCCAAGAGCCCGTCTTCACCGAGGCGCTCACCTTCGACGATATCCTGCTGGCGCCGGCCTATTCGGAGGTGCTGCCGGCCCAGACCGATGTGCGCACCCGGCTCACCCGGCGGGTCGAGCTGGCGATTCCCCTGGTGGCCGCAGCGATGGACACGGTGACCGAGGCGCCGATGGCCATCGCCATGGCCCAGAACGGCGGGCTCGGCATCATCCACAAGAACATGACCCCCGAGGAGCAGGCCTCGCAGGTGGCCCAGGTCAAGAAGTTCGAGGCCGGCATGGTGGTCAACCCGCTGACGGTCAGCCCCGACGTGCCGGTCGCCGAGGCGCTCCGGATCATGGCCGAGCACAGCATCTCGGGGCTGCCGGTGACCGACCCGCAGAGCGGGCGGCTGGTGGGCATTCTCACCAACCGGGACGTGCGTTTCGTGGCCGACACCTCGGTGCCGGTGCGCGAGCTGATGACTGCCGACCGTCTGGTGACGGTGCGCGAAGGGGTGTCCCGCAGCGAGGCCATGCGTCTTCTCCATCAGCACCGCATCGAGAAGCTGCTGGTGGTCGACGAGGACTACCGCCTGGTCGGGCTGATCACCGTGAAGGACATCGAGAAGGCCCGGCGCTATCCGGATGCCGTCAAGGACGATCAGGGTCGCCTGCGGGTGGGGGCCGCGACCGGTACCGGCGAGCCCGGAGTGGCACGGGCCATGGCTCTGATCGAGGCCGGCGCCGACATCGTCGTGGTGGATACCGCCCACGGCCATTCGCGAGGCGTGCTGGACACCGTGGCCCGGATCCGTCGGCTCTCCAACGACGCCCAGATCGTCGGCGGCAACGTGGCGACGGCGGAGGGCGCCCGGGCGCTGATCGAGGCCGGCGCGGATGCGGTCAAGGTGGGGATCGGGCCGGGCAGCATCTGCACCACCCGGATCGTCGCCGGCGTCGGCGTGCCGCAGTTCACCGCCATTCTGGACGCGGTCCGGGTGTGCCGGGAGCGCGATGTCCCGGTGATCGCCGACGGTGGCATCCGCTCCTCGGGCGATCTCGCCAAGGCCATTGCCGCCGGCGCCGACTGCGCCATGATCGGCTCGATGTTTGCCGGCACCGACGAGGCCCCCGGGGAAGTGTTCTTCTTCCAAGGCCGCTCCTACAAGGCCTACCGCGGCATGGGCTCGATCGGGGCGATGGCGCGCGGCTCGGCCGACCGCTATTTCCAGCAGGAGATCTCGGACACTCTCAAATTCGTTCCCGAGGGGGTGGAGGGCCGGGTTCCCTATCGCGGCCCGGTGGCCACCGTCATCCACCAGCTCGTGGGCGGACTCAAGGCGGCCATGGGCTATACCGGCAACGCCGACATCCGCGCGCTGCAGACCCGCCGCCGCTTCCTGCGGGTCACCCATGCCGGGGTGCGCGAGAGCCATGTCCACGACATCTCCATCACCCGCGAGGCGCCCAACTACCGCCGCGACTTCTGAGCCGGCGCCGCCGTTAACCGGGCATTTACCGATCGCTCCTATCCTCGCGGCCGTGTGGCATGGCGGCTCGAGGAGATGGGAAAGGCGATGGCGCAGGGCGTGCAGCTCGAGAAGGTCGAAGCGGCCGACCGTCCGTGCCGTGTCCTGCTGGTCGAGGACAATGTCGCCGATGCCCGTCTCACCCGGGAGCTGCTGGCCGAGGCGGGCGACTTCGAGGTCCGCTGGGCGGCGCGCCTGACCGAAGCGCTGCAGGGCCTCGGGGATCGGCCGGTTGACGCCGTGCTGCTCGATCTGATGCTGCCCGACGGAATCGGCATCGAAGTCATCGAACGGGTCCGGGACGCCGCCCCGGAGACGCCGATCGTCGTCCTTTCCGGGCTCGGCGAGGACGATCTCGCCCTGGCGAGACGGGCGGTACTGCGCGGCGCGCAGGATTATGTCCCCAAGAGCGCGGCCGACGGCAGTCTCCTCAAGCGCACCATCTCCACGGCCATCGAGCGGGCGCGACTCGAAAACGCGCTGCGGCGGCGGGAGGCGCAGCTCGAAGAGGCACAGGCACTGGCCCGCATGGGCGATTGGTGGTGGCGGCCGGGGGATCGTGGAATCTCCCTGTCCCGCCAGCTGTTCCGCCTGATCGGCCGCGATCCGGCGAGTTTCCGACCGAGCCTGGCGGCGATTCTGCGGATCATCGAGCCCGCCGCCCGGCCGCGGCTGCTGCAGGCGATCCGCCAGCTCCACGCGGGAGAGCCCTGTCATGAGCTGGTACTGCCGGTGCGCCTGCCCACTGCGGCGGTGCGCGCGTTCCGCCTCGAGCTGCGCCGCGAGCCGGTCGGCGCGCAGCACGCGGCCGGCTTCTACGGGGTCTGTCAGGACATCACCGAGCAGCAGCTCGTGGAGCGCCTGAAGAACGAGTTCGTCTCGGTGGTCAGCCACGAACTGCGCACCCCCCTCACCTCGCTCCTCGGAGCGCTGCGCCTGCTGCAGGGGCTGCATGGCGCAAAGCTGGGCGAGGAGGTCCGCAACCTTCTGGATGTGGCCAGTCGCAACGGCGATCGGCTCAAGCTGCTGGTCGACGATCTGCTCGATCTCGAGCGTATCGAGAGCGGTGCGATGCGCTTCGCCCTGCGCCGGGTCGAGCTCGCCAGCTTCCTGCGCGAGCTGCTGCGCCAGCACGAGGCCTATGCCCGCGAACTCGGCGTCCGGCTGGAAGCGGCGATCGGCCCGGGCAGGCTGGTCTGCCGCACCGATCCGGGACGGCTGGCGCAGGCCGTCGGCAACCTCATCGTCAACGCCATCAAGTTCTCGCCCGCCGGCGGCAGCGTCACCCTCTCGGTAACCGCTGAGGGCTCCCGCTTCCGCATCGCCGTCGGCGACCAGGGCCCGGGGATCCCGCCGGAGTTTCGACCGCGCCTGTTCCAGAAATTCGCCCAAGCCGACAGCTCCGATCAGCGCCGCAGCCAAGGTACCGGCCTCGGCCTGGCCATCGTCAAGGCCATCGCCGAACGTCTGGGCGGCGCCTGCGGCTGCGACAGCGAGCCGGGGCGCGGCGCCACCTTCCATATCGACCTTCCCCGCCTGGCATGAAGAGGAGCGATCCGTGATCCCGACCGATGCCGCCACCATCGAGGCCGATCCCGAAGACACGGAGCGGGCCGGCCAGCCCTCCCGGGAGCGGTGCTCCCCGGCGCAGCCCGCGAAGGTCGAGCATGTGCTCTGCGTCGAGGACGATCCGGACATCCGGGCGCTGGTCGAGCTGGCGCTGCAGAGCGTGGGCGGATTGCGGGTGACCTCCTGTGCCTCGGGCATGGAGGCGCTCGCGCGGCTGCCCGAGGCCCGGCCGGATGTCGTGCTGCTGGACGTGATGATGCCGGAGATGGACGGGCTCGAGACCTTCCGGCGAATGGCGACCGGAGACGACGCGCCGCCGGTGATCTTCATGACGGCCAAGGTCCAGCCGCAGGAGGTCCAGCGCTATCTGGGGCTCGGCGCGCTCGGGGTGATCGCCAAGCCGTTCGATCCGATGACCCTTGCCGGCGACATCCGGCGTCTGTGCGGCTGCCCGTGACGGCGGCACTCGAAACCGGGCTGGAGGCGCTTCGCGCGCGCTTTCTGCAGCGCGTGCGCGACGATCTCGCCGGACTCGACGCCGCCCTGGAGGCACTCGAGACCGGCGGCGGGGCATCCGCCGAGGTGCATCGGGAGATGCGCGGGATCCTGCATCGGCTGGCCGGCTCGGCCGGCAGCTTCGGCCAGGCCGCGTTCGGGGCGGAGGCCGCCCGTCTCGAAAGCGAGCTCGAAGCCGAGCCCCCGGACCGACCGGCCGTCGAGCGGTGGCGCGCACGCATCGCAGGCCTGGCCCGAATGCTCGCCACGGCGCCGGGCTGAGCCAGTGGCCCTTCCGCGTCGCGGAACCGACCGTCCGCGGTCGGGCCGACCTCCGTTGCCGGTGGCCAGCGCATGGCCGCGATGCCCGCTCCACAGCGGAAGCGGTGCGACGAGGATGGCGGCGAGGCAATTCGCGACACGCGCCCGGGCGGGCTGCCGCGGCGCGGAGATTCTCCCGCACTCCGACAAGCCGTTTCTGCTCGTCGCGGCGGCAGCAGATCCCGGGATCGACCGGCCGCACCCGCGTGCGAGCCTGCGCGGCGGCGCCTCGAAAGCCGTCGGGTCCGACGACGGACCGGGCACGGCCGCCGCGTTCGCGCCGGTTCGCCGGACAGTGCCGGGCCGTAGCAAGGAGCGGAGAAGGCCGTCCCCTCGAAGGCCGAGCGGGTGAACGAAACATGCCGGCCGCACCCCTCGACCGAAGCAAGGATCCCGATGCCCCGTCGTCTTTGAACATCTGCACCGGCCCCAAGCCGCCTCCTCGTCCTGTCGGCGGCGGCGTGCCGCATGGGATGGGGGCTGCGGCCCCGGCGCCGGGTGGGGGGCTCGATCGGGGCGTCGAGGGGCTCCCGCCGGATGCCCCGTCCGCCCGGCGGGCAGGACAGGAAGCAAGCCGGTGGTTACCCGGTGGCACGCCGCATCGCCCGTGCCGGGGCAGCGATCCCGCGACCGCTGTCTCCGCGCGCCCGACAGGGATCGGGCGATCCCCTCCAGCCGCTGCGAAGCGAACGCGCAACCCCCGTCATCTGCTCGAAGGGCGTGCCACAAAAGGGCGCGGCCTAGCCGAAATAGGCCTGCTGCACTTCGGGGTTCTCGCCGAGCTCCTCGGGTGTGCCGGCGGCCACCACCCGCCCCTTGGACAGCACATAGCCGTAATCGGCGATGGCCAGGGTCTGATGGACGTTCTGTTCGACCAGGAAGACGGTGATTCCCTGGGCGTTGATCTCGCGGATGATGTTGAAGTTCTCCTTGACCAGCAGCGGCGACAGCCCGAGCGAGGGCTCGTCGATCAGCAGCAGCCGCGGTGCGCTCATCAGGCCGCGGCCGATCGAGACCATCGCCTGCTCGCCTCCAGACATGGTGCCGGCGAGCTGGTCGCGCCGCTCCCGCAGGCGCGGAAAGATCGCATAGACCCGTTCCAGCCGTTCGGCCAGCACCCGGTCGGAGGGTTCCTGATAGCCGCCGAGGCGCAGGTTTTCTTCCACCGTGAGCTTGGGGAAGACCTTGCGCCCCTCGGGGATGCAGGCGATGCCGGTGGCGACGATGCGATGGGTGGGCCGGCCGGTGAGCTCGATCCCGGCGAAGGTGATGCGCCCGCGATGGGGCGGCGTCAGGCCCAGAATGGAGCGCACCAGCGTGGTCTTGCCGGAGCCGTTGGAGCCGAGCAGGCAGGTGATGCGGCCGGGCGCCGCGGTCAGCGACACATCCACCAGCACATCCGCCTTGTCGTAGGCGGTGGAGATACCGTCCACCACCAGCCCCTGCGTTTCCTCGCTCATTCGATCCCCAGATAGGCTTCCTGCACCAGACGGTCCCGGGCCACCTCGCGGTAGCTGCCCTCGCAGATCTTGCGGCCGAAGTTGAGCACCGCGCAACGCTGGGTGATGCGCTCGATGACCCCCATCTCATGTTCGATGATGATGATGGTCAGAGCGCCGAAACGTCCCTTGACCTCGAGAATGTCGTCCATGAGCTGGCGGGTCTCGTCGGGGGTCATGCCGGCCGAGGGCTCGTCGAGCAGGAGAAGCTGCGGACGGCTGATGAGAGCCCGGCAGATCTCGATCCGCCGGCGGTCGATCATCGGCAGCCCGCCCACCGCCTCGAACATCCGATCGGCCAGCGGCGGGTCGAACAGATGCACCAGCTCGCGCGCCTCCTCGAAGCTCTGCTCGAACTGGCGGCGCAGGGCACCGCGGCGCACGAGGTTGAACCAGAGCCCGTATCGAGGCGCTTGTGGTTGCCGATCATGATGTTGTCGAAAATCGACAGCGGCAGCGACAGGCGCGAACGCTGGAAGGTGCGGGCGATGCCGGCGCGGTAGACCGCCTGGGGCGAGGCGTTGGTGATCGGCCGGCCGGCGAACAGCACCTCGCCATCGGTGGCCTCGTAGATCCCGGTGACCACGTTGAAGAAGGTCGTCTTGCCCGAGCCGTTGGGCCCGATCAGGCCGAGGATCTCGTCGCGGCGCACTTCGAGGTCGAGCTCGTCGAGGGCCACCAGACCGCCGAAGCGCTTGCTCAGCCGACGGGCGACCAGGAGCGGTTCGTCGCTGCTCATTTGGGCCGCCATCCCGGGAAATAGACCCGAAGCTGCCGCGGCAGCAGGCCTTCGGGGCGGAACAGGAGAATCGGGATGACCATCGTCGCGTAAAGCAGGAACCGGTATTCCTGGATGATCTGGAGCTTTTCCGGCAGCAGCACGACGATCGCCGTGGCCAGCGCCAGTCCCCAGGGATTGCCGATCCCGCCCAGGAGGATGATGGAAACCAGGATCAGCGAGTCGCCGAAGGTGAAGTTGGTGGGGGCGATGAAGCCGACCATCATGGCGTAGAGCGCGCCGGCAGTGCCGGCCAGGAAGTTGCCGACGGTGAAGGCGGTGATCTTCCAGCGGGCGATGTTGAGGCCGAAACAGGCGGAGGCGGTCTCGTCGAGACGGATGGCATCGAGGTTGAGACCGATCCAGGAACGCTCGATGCGGCGCACGAGGGTGAAGGCGAGCATCGCCAGAAGCAGGCCGACGATCACGTAATGCAGATAGAAGGAGGCCTCGAACTCCTCGCCGATCTCGATATTGTCGTTGAACACCCAGCCGAGGAAGGTCATGCCATCGACCCGGAGCCCCTGGGGACCGCCGAGGGTGTCGTTGACCTCGAGGAAGGTCTTGAACAGCAGGGCGAAGGCGATGGTGACCACGGCGGCATAGTGGCCGCGGGTCCGGAGCACCGGCAGCAGCAGCAGCGAACCGATCAGGGCCGCCACCAGCCCGCCTGCGAACAGTACCAGCAGATGCGGCAGGGCGGTGTTCTTGGTGAGCACGGCGGCGGTGTAGCAGCCGACTCCGAAAAAGGCGGCACCGGCGAAGTTGAGAACCCCGGCGTAGCCGAACTGGACGTTGAGACCGAGAGCGGCGATGAAATAGATGATGACCGTGGTCACCAGCAGCAGGACGAAATGGTCCTCGTAGAAATAGGCGGAGAGGACGAGAATGCCGACCACCACGGTCAGGTTCATCACCCCTTCGGCCGTCTCGAAGCTGCGCCGCATGGCGGCCAGCGCCCCGAAACGCGCCGCCAGCATCACGGCAACGACCGCGATCCCCAGGAGAAAGGCGATGCCCGCCTGCGATTCCTCGGCCAGCAGCAGGATCATGTAGACGGTGACCACCGCCGCCCCGGCGAGGCCCGGCAGCAGTCGCGAAATGCCCCTGTCCGGCGGCGCCATCCCTAGACCCGCTCGCTGGTCTTTTCGCTGATCAGGCCGGTGGGGCGCCAGGCCATGATCAGGATCACCACGCCGAAGGCGAAAACATCCTTGTAGGCGCTGGCGAACGGCAGGGCCACCGCTCCCAGCGTCTGCAGCCCGGCGAACAGGAAGCCGCCCAGGATGGCGCCGTAGATATTGCCCAGCCCGCCGATGATCGCTGCACTGAAACCGATGGCCCCCAGCATCAGCCCCATGCCGAAATTGATTTCGTTGTAGTAGAGCCCGTTCATCACCCCGGCGAAGGCGGCGAGCCCGGAACCGATGGCGAAGGTCACCAGCACCACGGCGACGAAATTGATGCCCATGATCTTGGCCGTTTCCTCGTCCTGGGCGACGGCGCGGATGGCGAGGCCCAGTCTGGTGCGGTTGATCACCAGATGGACGGCGATGATCACCAGGAGCCCGGCCAGCAGCAGCATGGCGCTGTCGATCCGCAGATTGAAGTTGCCGAAACGGTAGGCATCGGTGGGCAGCAGCGCGGGAAACGGCTTGGGGTTGGAGCCTTCGGGGTAGAACAGCCGGATCGATTCGCGCAGCACCGTGCCCAGCATCAAGGTCAGCAGCAGGGTATTGAGGGGCGGTGCGGATTTGAGCGGCAGCACCAGAAACCGGGCGATGATCGCCCCCAGCAATGCCATGCCCAGCATCGCCGCCACCAGTACCGCAGCGACCTGGAAGGCCGGCCAGGTGACGCCCAAGGCATTCAGTCCGAGATAGGTGGCGAGCCCGGTGAAGGCGCCCACGGTGAGCACATCACCATGCGAGAACTGGATGACGTCGAGTACCCCGAAGAACAGGGTGAAGCCGACGGCGACCAGGGCGTACATCATGCCCAGCATGAGGCCGTTGACGACATACTGGCCGAGCAGGCCGATATCCACGGCTGGAAACCTCACCTAGCGGAGTGGAGTGCCCGCGCCCGAACAGGGGCGGCCGCGACCCGACCGCCCCTTTGCATCGGCGGTGTTCAGAGCCCCTTGAGCTTGCGCTTGCCGGTGGCGTACTCGCTGTCCTCCCAGACGGTCCACTTGCCGTCCTGGACGACATATTTGGTGATCAGGGCGATGGTGTTCTGGCCGTGATCGTCGAAGGTGATCTTGCCGATCACCGAATCCCGGTCCTTCACCTTGTTGAGGGCCTTGCGCACCTTCTTGCGATCGGGTCCCACCTCCTCGATGGTGTCGAGGACCAGGTTCATGGCGGCGAAGGCGAAAGCGCCGTAGGCCTCCGGCGGCTCGGCGTAGCCCTGCTTGTTGTACTGCTCGAGGAAGTATTTGCCGCCGGGCAGCTTTTCGGTCGGCGCGCCCTCGCGGAAGGCCACCACGCCTTCAGCCAGATCCCCGGCGCCTTTGATGAAGGCATCGGAAACGATCCCCGAGGTGCCCTCGAACTGTGCGTCGACGCCGAGCTTTTCCATCTGCGCGCGGATACGCACGCCGAGCGGCGTCAGGCCGCCGAAATAGACCACATCGGGGGCCAGCGACTTGATCTTGGTGAGCTCGGCAGTGAAGTCCTGCTGGTCGGCGGTGACTCCGAAGGTCGCCAGGATCTTGCCGCCGTTCTCCTCGAGGAATTTCGAGAAGTACTTCTTGTGGCCCTTACCGTAGTCGGTGGTGTCGTAGATGATCGCCCAGGTCTTGTAGCCGAGCCCGGTCATGAACTTGGCAGCGACCTCGTTCTGGTTGATCATCGTGCCGTTGACGCGGTGGATTTCCTTGTAGTTGTTGCCGTAAGTGATGTCCGGCAGCACCGCGCCCCAGACCACCACCGGCAGACCGAACTTGTGGTAGACATCCACGGTGGCGATGGCCACGGCGGAGCAGTAATGGGTGACCGCGGCGATCACCTCCTTGTCGGCCGCCAGCTTGGTCGCCGCCTGCACGCCGGTGTTGGGCTTGCACTCGTCGTCGAGCGCCACGAACTCGTACTCGTACCTGGCGTTCGGATCGGCATTGTGCAGACGCACCGCGAGATCGGCGGAATTGCGACCGCCGATGCCGTTGGCGGCGACACCGCCGGTCAGCGGGCCGATGAAGCCGACCTTGACGGTCTCCTTGGCCGCGGCCTGGCCGCTGGCCAGACCGAAAGCGAAAAGCGCCACCGCGGCGCTGGCAGCAAGCATGCGAGGTGTCATCATCCACGCCCTCCCCAGTTTGGGCCATGACCCGATCCGCGACGGACCGGTTCCTGCCGCCGCCGATCGTGCAACGGCACCTGCACCGGGTCAAGTCGCTTGAACGGCCGTCAAGAGTCAGAAGGTCGGCGGGGTGTTGACCCACAGCACCCGGGCCGTCTCCGGGCCGGGATTGCGATAGCCGTGCGGCAGCTCCGAGGGGAAAAAGAAGGAATCTCCCGACTGGAGGCGGTAGGTCCGATCGCCGACGGTGAGTTCGAGCGCGCCGGCGAGCACATAGCCGAGCTCTTCCCCCTGGTGCTGAATGGTGCCATCGGTGCCGCCACCCGGGGCGATCACATGGATCGCACCCTGCAGCAGGCGGCTGCCGCCCTGGGCGATCAGATATTCCAGCGCCACGCCCCTGCCGCGACCGTGAGAGGCGGTTTCGAGCACCGCCCGGCTGCCCCTGCGCAGAACCACCATGTTCTCCTCGCCGGCCTCGTCGAACAGGGCACCGATGGTGATGTCGAGCGCCTGCACGATCCGGTGCAACATGCGCAGCGAGGGCTTGGCGCGGTTGTTCTCGATCTTGGACAGCAGGCTTTCCGAGCAGCCCGCGCGGGCAGCAAGATCCTTGAGCCGCAGCCGCTTCAGCCGACGCGCGTGCCGGAGCTTGCCGCCGATCGAAACCTGTCTGTCCGACACCGCTCCAGCCCTCCCCCTATCGCACATGACCGACGGCAGCCCATTTTCAATCGAATTGAACAGGGGTCAAGTCATGCGCCCAGCGCACCCTACCCCGGGGAAAAACGGTGTGCGATCCTTGACCTTCGGGACGGCAGAGCGGATCTTCGAGCTTGCGAGGATGCGGCAGGCGGCGGAACGGCCGTTCGAACAGGCGGCTTCCCGACGGCCTGTGCGGGCGGTGATCGGCTCGGAAGGTGCAACCATGACCGAGGTCCAACAACCTCCGCCCTGGCTGGAAGCCTACCCGCCCGGCGTCTCCTGGCGGTTCGAGCCGCCCAGGGAGCCGCTGTTCGCGGCCCTCGATCGTGCCGCGGAGCGCTTTCCCGACCATCCGGCAGTGGACTTTCTCGGCAAGGTCTGCAGCTATGCCGAACTCGCCCGCATGAGCCGGGCCGTGGCCGGCGGCCTGCAGGCACTCGGCGTCGAAAAGGGCACGCGCGTGGCGCTGCTGCTGCCCAACACCCTCTACTATGTCGCCTGCTACTACGGCATCCTCAGAGCCGGCGGCATCGTCGTCAACTGCAACCCGCTCTACAGCGAGGCCGAGCTCGAACGGCAGCTCGAGGACAGCGGCGCGCGTTTGCTGGTGACCATGGACCTGGCGCTGATGCTGCCCAAGGTGCTGGCCATCGCTGGCCGCGACAAGCTCGACCGGGTGGTGGTCTGCTCCATGGCCGCGGCCCTGCCGACCACCACCGGCCTCCTGTTCCGGCTGTTCAAGCGCGGCGAACGTGCCCGTGCGCCGGCCGATGCACCGATCGTTCCCTTCACCTGGCTGACCGATGGCGGGCACCGTTTCGAGCCGGTCGAAGTGGCGCCGGAAGACATCGCCGTGCTGCAATACACGGGCGGCACCACCGGAATCCCCAAGGGGGCGATGCTGACCCATGCCAATCTGGTGGCCAACCGCGAGCAGGTGATCGCATGGGATCCCGGCACCACTCCCGGCCAGGAGCGCATGCTCGGGGTGCTGCCGCTGTTCCATGTCTTCGCCATGACCGTGGTGATGAACCTGGCGGTGGGCATTGCCGCCGAGATGATCCTCCTGCCCCGCTTTCACCTGGCCCAGGTGCTGCGCACCATCCACCGGCGGCGACCGACCCTGTTTCCGGTGGTGCCGACCCTGCTGAGCGCCATGAACGAGAGCCCGCTCGTGCGCAAATACGACCTGACCTCGCTGCGCTTCTGCATCTCCGGCGGTGCTTCCCTGCCGGTCGAGGTCAAGGAAAGGTTCGAGGCCAATACCGGCTGCGTGGTGGTCGAAGGCTACGGCCTCACCGAGGCCTCGCCGGTGGTCACCTGCAATCCGCCCACCGGCCGCATCAAGGCCGGCTCGATCGGTCTGCCGATCCCGGGAACCGAGGTGGAGATCCGTGATCTCGAAGACCCCCAGCAGGTAAAGCCGGCAGGTGACAGGGGCGAGCTCTGCGTGCGCGGGCCCCAGGTGATGCAGGGCTACTGGCGGCAGCCGGAGGAGACCGCGCAGGCCTTCGTCGCGGGCGCGCTGCGCACCGGCGATGTCGGTTACATGGACGAGGAGGGCTATTTCTATCTCGTCGATCGCATCAAGGATCTGATCATCGTCCATGGACACAATGTCTATCCACGCACCATCGAGGAGGCGATCTACGAGCATGAGGCGGTGCTGGAAGCGACGGTGATCGGCGTGCCCGACGCCAGGCGCGGGCAGATCCCCAAGGCCTTCGTGCGGCTTCGGGAAGGTGCCGCGCTCGATGCCGAAAATCTTATCGAGTTCCTCAGGCCGCGCCTCGCCCCCTACGAGCTGCCGCGCGAAGTCGAGTTCCGCGCGGAACTGCCGAAAACGATGATCGGCAAGCTCTCGAAGAAGGAGCTGGTCGCCGAGGAGCTGCGCAAGCGGCAGCAACGCGAGGCCGGTGAGGTGTCTGCCACCGCCGGCGGGGACGAGCGGCCGTGAACTGCCGAAACCGTTGCAGCCATCCCGGCCCGCCGGAGCCGCCGGCAGCCGGCTCCGGGCGATGCCGTCCGATCCTGCCGATCCCGACCGTTCTTCATCCTCGTGAGGTGCCGGAATGCTCCGACAAGCGGTGATCTGCGGCTTCGCCCGCTCGCCCTTCCATTTCGCCAACCGGGGTGCCTTCACCCGCACCCGTCCCGACGATCTGCTGGCCCGGACCCTCGCCGGCCTGCTCGAGCGCCACCCGCCGCCACGCGAGGCGATCGAGGATCTGATCGTCGGCTGCGCCTTTCCCGAAGCCGAGCAGGGGCTCAACCTGGCGCGGCTTACCGTGTTCCTGACCGGGCTGCCGAACGGGGTGGCCGGGGTCACCGTCAACCGCTTCTGCGGCTCCTCGATGCAGGCGGCGCATCAGGCGGCGGGGGCCATCGCCATGGGTGCGGGCGATCTGTTCCTCTGTGCCGGCGTCGAGTCCATGACCCGGGTGCCGATCCCCGGTTTCAACCCGATGCCGCACCCCGATCTCGCCGCGCGTTTTCCGCAGGCCTATATGAGCATGGGCGAGACCGCCGAGAACGTCGCCGAGCGCTGGCAGATCAGCCGGGAACGCCAGGAACGCTTCGCCCTCGCCAGTCACCGCAAGGCCGCGCGGGCCCGGGAGGAAGATCGTTTCGCCGCCGAGATCGTGCCGATCGAGACGCCGGCCGGGATGGTCCGCGAAGATGGCTGCATCCGCCCCGATACCAGCCTCGAACGGCTGGCCGGGCTGGAACCGGCCTTCAAGAAGGACGGGACGGTCACCGCCGGCACTTCCTCGCCGCTGACCGACGGGGCGGCGGCGGTGCTGGTCGCCGAGGAGGAGTTCGCCCGTGCCAACGGCCTGCCGGTGCTGGCCCGCATCCGGGCCATCGCGGTGGCCGGCTGCGACCCCGAAGTGATGGGGATCGGGCCGGTGGTGGCGGTCCGAAAGGCGCTGGCGCGGGCCGGGCTGGAGATGGGCGACATCGACATCGTCGAGCTCAACGAGGCCTTCGCCGCCCAGGCCCTGGCGGTGATCGACGAGCTCGGCATCGCGGAGGAGAGGCTCAATCTCGATGGCGGGGCGATCGCCCTCGGCCATCCGCTGGGTGCCTCGGGAGCGCGCATCCTGGGCAAGGCGGCGAGCCTGCTGCAGCGCGAGGACAAGCAGTTGGCCCTGGCCACCATGTGCATCGGCGGCGGCCAGGGCATCGCCACCGTGCTGGAGCGGACCCCATGAGCAGGGAGAAGCTGGCCGTTCTCGGCGCCGGTACGATGGGGGCGCAGATCGCCGCCCATATGGCCAATGCCGGCTTCGAGGTGCTGCTGCTGGACATCGTTCCCGAAGGTGCCGGGAACCGCAACGTGCTCGCCGAGAAGGCGCTGCGCCGGCTGGAAACGAGCGAGCCGCCGGCCTTCATGAGCCGCCGTTTCGTCCGCCGCGTCACTGCGGGCAACCTCGAGGACGATCTTCCCGCCCTCGCTGGATGCGCCTGGGTGGTCGAAGCGGTGATCGAGGATGCCGCCATCAAGCGCAGGCTCTATGCGCGGCTTCTGCCCCATCTCGGTCCCGAGACGGCCCTTTCCTCCAACACCTCGACCCTGCCGCTGGCGATCCTGGCCGAGGGCATGCCCGAGGACTTCACGCGGCGTTTCATGATCACCCATTTCTTCAACCCGCCGCGCTACATGCGCCTTCTGGAGCTGGTGACGGGGCCACATACCGATCCCGTGCTGACGGAAACGGTGGCGGCGATCTGCGATCATCGGCTCGGCAAGAGCGTGGTCCGGGCCAAGGATCGCCCGGGCTTCGTCGCCAATCGGCTGGGGGTCTACTGGATCCAGTGCGGCATCCGCTTCGCCCTGGAGCTCGGCCTCACCATCGAGGAGGCCGATGCCATCATGGGCCGGCCGCTCGGATTTCCCAAGACCGGGATCTTCGGGCTGGTCGACCTCGTCGGCCTCGATCTGGTACCCCATGTGGACGGCAATCTCGCCCGCGCGCTGCCGCCGGAAGATCCCTACCAGTCGGTGCGCATCGAGCTGCCGATCGTCGCCAGGCTGGTTGCCGAGGGCTACACCGGCCGCAAAGGCAAGGGTGGTTTCTATCGCCGGCGGACGGTCGATGGTGAACGCATCAAGGAGGTCGTGGACCTCGAGACCGGCGATTATCGCCCGGTGCGCAAGGTCGCCTTCCTGGCTCTCGATCTGGCGAAATCGGGCGGCATCGCCGCCCTGCTGGAAGCCCCGGACAAGGCCGCCGCCTTTGCCCGGGCGGTGCTGACCCGCACCCTCGCCTATGCGGCGCGCCTGGTGCCCGAGGTCACCGACAGCATCGAGGCGGTCGATCGGGCAATGCGCACGGGATACGCCTGGAAATGGGGGCCCTTCGAACTGGCCGATCGGATCGGTATCGCGCGGCTGGCGCGCCTCTGCGAGGCGGAAGGAGTGGAAATCCCGCCCCTTCTGGAGCGCGCCCGCGAGGCGGGAAGCTTTTATCGCGTGGAGAAAGGCGAGCTCGAGCAGCTCGCTCCCGAAGGCAACTTCGTCCCCGTCGCCCGCCCCGATGGAGTGCTGCTGCTGGAGGACGTCAAGCGCCGCAGCGCACGGGTCGCCGGCAACGGTTCCGCCTCGCTCTGGGATCTCGGCCAGGGTGCGCTGTGCCTGGAGATCCACACCAAGATGAACACCATCGATCCCGATGTGCTGGAGGTGATCGACCGGGCGGTGGAACGGGTTCCGGCGGATTACCGGGCGCTGGTGATCTACAACGAGGGCGAGCATTTCTCGGCCGGCGCCAATATCGGCCTCGCCCTGTTCGCCGCCAACCTCGCCGCCTGGTCGCTGCTCGAGGAGATGGTCGAGAAGGGACAGAAGACCTACACGCGGCTGCGCGATGCGCCTTTTCCGGTGGTCGCCGCACCCTCCGGTCTGGCCTTGGGCGGTGGCTGCGAGCTCCTGCTGGTCGCCGACCGGGTGGTGGCCCATGGGGAAAGCTATGTTGGGCTGGTCGAATGCGGCGTCGGGCTGGTGCCCGCCTGGGGCGGCTGCACCCGGCTGATGGCGCGGTACGCGACGGACCCGAAGCGTCCCAAGGGTCCGATCCCGCCGGTGGCGCAGGCCTTCGAGACGATCGGCATGGCCAAGGTGGCGAAAAGCGCCTTCGAAGCCGGGGAGCTGGGCTTTCTCGGGGCCGGGGACCCGGTGGTGATGAACCGCGACCGGCTATTGTTCGAGGCCCGGCGCACGGCCCTCGCCCTGGCCGACGGGTACCGCCCCCGGCCGGCGGTCGAACTGCGTCTGCCGGGTCCCACCGGCAAGGCGGCACTGGCGCTGGCACTCCACGATCTCGACCTCAAAGGCGTGCTCACGCCCCATGACAGGGTGGTAGCCGAGGCGCTCGCCGGGGTGCTCTCCGGCGGACCCGACGCCGATCACGTGGAGCCGGTCGAGGAGGCGCATGTGCTGCGACTCGAACGCCGGGCCTTCATGCATCTCTTGCATCAGGAGCCGACCCTGCAGCGCATGGAATACACGCTGCGGACCGGCAGGCCGCTTCGCAACTGAGGGTCGGAGGTTCTGGCATGCTGGTCTATGAGGCACCGACGGCGGCATTCCGTTTCGCCCTTTTCGAGCTGCTCGACTACGAGGGGCGGATCGCCGCCCTGCCCCGCTTCGAGGAGGCCTCGCGCGATCTGGTAGAGGCGGTCCTCGAGGAAGCCGCCAGGATCACCACCGAGGTGCTGCTGCCGCTCAACCGTACCGGCGACGAGGCCGGCTGCCGCTTCGCCGACGGGCGAGTGGAGCTGCCCGAGGGCTTCGCCGACGCCTACCGGCTGTTCGCCGAAGGCGGCTGGTGCGGGCTTACCGTTTCCCCCGAACATGGCGGACAAGGGCTGCCGCACGTGCTCGAGCTCGCCCTGATGGAGATGGTCTCCTCTACCAACATGGCCTTCGGCATCACCCCCGGGCTCACCCAGGGCGCGGCACATGCCCTCGAGCACTGGGGCGATGCCGAACAGAAACAACGCTACCTGCCGAAGCTCGCGAGCGGCCTCTGGTCGGGCACCATGTGTCTCACCGAGCCGCAATCGGGGACCGATCTCGGCCTCGTGCGCTGCCGCGCAAGGCCCGGCAACGACGGCCTCTACCGGCTCGACGGCGAGAAGATCTTCATTTCCGCCGGTGAGCACGGGCTCACCGAGAACATCCTCCATCTGGTGCTGGCCCGGTTGCCGGAAGCACCACCCGGCACCCGCGGCATCTCGCTGTTCCTGGTGCCGAAGTTCCGGATCACGGAAGCGGGCGGCATCGGCCCGCGGAACGGCGTCTCCTGCACCCGCATCGAGGAGAAGATGGGAATTCACGCCTCACCTACCTGCGCCCTGCAGTTCGAGGATGCGGTGGGCGAGCTGGTGGGCGAGCCCCATGGCGGCATGAAGGCCATGTTCGCGATGATGAACAAGGCCCGCCTCGGGGTCGGCATCCAGGGGCTGGCGATCGCCGAGACCGCCTTCCAGTCGGCGCGGGCCTATGCCGCCGAACGGCTGCAGGGACGCGCCTTGGGCGGCCCCCGGCATCCCGAGCTGCCGGCCGATCCGATCCTGGTGCATCCGGATGTGCGGCGCATGCTCTTCGAGATCCGCGCCCGCACCGAGCCGGCCCGCATGCTGGCCCTGGAGATCGGCATCCGCCTCGATCTCGCGAAGCACCATGCGGATCCCGAGGAGCGGGCGCGGGCCGAGGATTTCGCGGCGCTGATGACGCCGGTGGTCAAGGCCCATTACACCGATTTCGGCTTCGAGGCCGCGGTACTCGCCCAGCAGGTGCTGGGCGGCCACGGCTATATCCGCGAACACGGGCTGGAGCAGCTGGTGCGGGATGTGCGCATCACCCAGATCTACGAGGGAACCAACGGCATCCAGGCGCTCGATCTGGTGGGCCGCAAGCTGGGCCAGGGCACGGGACGGCTGCTGCGCCGCTTCTGCCATCCGCTCGCGGCCTTCCTCGCGCAGCACCGGGGCGATCCGGCCCTGGGCGAGATGCACCCTGCCCTGGAGAAGGCCTTCTCGCGCCTGCAGCGGGCATCGCTGACGGTCGCGCAGCGCGGCCTCGCCGATCCCGAGGAAGCGGCGGCGGTGGCCAGCGACTACCTGCGTCTCTTCGGAACCGTCGCGCTGGCCTGGATGTGGGCGCGCGCGGTGGTGCGCCTGGCGGAAACCCCGGAACTCACGAGGCAAATGCCGTCGCTCGCGGCCTATCCGGGGCTCGCGCGCTATTATTTCGACAGGATCCTGCCCGAGACCGGCAGTCTTTTT
>CAYYZI010000004.1:0-25686 GCA_964475675.1 uncultured Geminicoccaceae bacterium | reverse complement strand
CGAAACGCAACTATGCACGCTCGAAACGCAACGAGTCTTCCGCGCCGCCGGTTGTCATGGTGCGGGTTCTGCGCCGGCACGATCGTCCCGACCTCGAGGAGCGCTGCCCGCGCCCGCCAGCGGTGGCGGAGGCGCGGCGCGATTGCGCACCCGGTTGATCGCATGGAGGCGGGACATAGTCTCCCGAACTCGGGCGCCGTCCGTGCCGCTGGGCGGGGATGTCGGGAGCGTATCCATCTCTCCCGCGACGCAGCGCGGCATGGAGACGGCAGGAGCTGGAGGCCGCGCGCATGAACAAGGCCTGGCTGTGGACCGCACTCGCGCTGGTTCTGCTCGCGGCCGGTTCCTACGCCCTCTACCTCTATCTCGCCCCCGAACCGCTGCCGGCCCAGCTCCTCTACGGCAACGGGCAGATCGAAGGCACCGAGATCCGGATCTCCGCCGAGATCCCCGGCCGGGTGGTCGAGAGCCGCCTGGTCGAGGGGCGGAAGGTCGCCGCCGGCGATCTGCTGGTGCGCCTCGATGATACCGATCTGCGTCTGGAGATGGCCCGTGCCGAGGCGGAGATCGAGGCGATGGTGCGGGAGCGGGAACGCGTCGAGCGCACCCTCGCGGTGCGACGGCACCATCTGCGCACCGCCGAGGCCGACTGGCGACGCTACCGCGAGCTGCAGAACAGCGGAACGGTGCCGCCGCGCAAGTTCGAGCAGGTGGAGAACGCCTACCGCGAGGCGCAGGGCGAGGTCGGCGCGCTGGAAACGGAAATCGCCGCCATCGGCGCCCGCATCGCCGCCGCCCGCCGCTCGCTCGAGGTCATCGCCAACCGCATTGCCAAGGCCCGCATCCGGGCACCGCTCGATGCCACCGTGCTGACGAAGGCGGTGGAGCCGGGCGAGTTCCTGCGGGCGGGCCAGCCGGTGGCCACCCTGGTCGATCTTTCGCGGGTCGAGCTCAGGCTGTTCGTGGCCGAGCCCGAGATCGCCAAGATCCGGCTCGGCGCCGCTGCCCGGGTGCGGGTCGACGGCTATCCCGAGCGTCTGTTCGAGGCGGTGGTGGCGCGTGTCGATGCCAGGGCGCAGTTCACCCCGCGCGATGTGCACATGCCCGACGAGCGGGTGCGCCTGGTGTTCGGCGTCACCCTGTCGATCGCCAATCCCGACGGTACCCTGAAGCCGGGGATGCCGGCGGATGCCTGGATCCTCTGGCAGCCCGAGGCGGGCTGGCCGGATCGGCTGTTCGTGCCCGGCCCGGCCATGGCCCGATGAGCGGCGCCGCACCGGTGATCGAGGGACACGGCCTCGGGCGCCGCTTCGGCCCGGCATGGGCGGTGCGGGGCCTCGATTTCGAGGTGCCGCCGGGCGCCCTCGTCGGTCTGGTGGGTCCGGACGGGGCCGGCAAGACCACCCTTCTGCAGCTCATGGCCGCCATTCTCGACCCCAGCGAGGGAAGCTGCCGGGTGCTCGGCTTCGACACCGTCCGCGAGGCGGCGCAGGTGACCGCGCGGATCGGCTACATGGCCCAGGGCTTCACCCTCTATCCGCGGCTGACGGTGGCCGAGAACCTGGCCTTCGCCGCGCGGGTGCGCAACGTTCCCGCGGAAGTCTACGCGGCCCGCCGCCGGCGCCTGCTGGAGATGGCCGGCCTCGCGCCCTTTCTCGACCGTCCGGAAGGCGTTCTCTCGGGCGGCATGCGCAAGAAGCTGGCGCTGTGCACGAGCCTCGTCCACGAACCACCGCTCCTGCTGCTCGACGAACCCGGCCTCGGCGTCGATCCGCTGTCGCGGCGCGAGCTCTGGCGGATGCTGGAGGAATACCGGCGGCGTGGCGCCACCATCGTCTTCTCCACCTCCTACATGGACGAGGCCGAACGCTGCGAGCAGGTGATCTTTCTCGACCGGGGACGGATCATTGCCCGTGGCTCTCCCGACGGGCTGCGCGACCGCGCGAGGGGCCGGGTATTCGCCGTCCGTTCCGATCGTCCGGCCGCGGTCGACGCGGTGCTGCGCACAAGGCCGGAAATCCTCGCCATCCAGTGGCGCGCCGGGGAGCTGCGTTTCGTGGTTCGGCCCGGGCACACGCCCTCGGCGGCGCTGCGCGAGGCGCTCGCCGGGTTCGGCCGGATCGCCGCGGTGGAGCCGGGGATGGAGGACCTGTTCGCGCTGCTCGCCGACGATGGCGGGGACCGTGACGGGGAGGAGGTGCCGGCGGAAGATGCGCCATCCGGCTGGAAGCCGGCGCAGGGGGGCGCGGGGCGGGTGGTGGTGCGCGGCCTGACCCGGCGCTTCGGCAATTTCGTCGCCGTCGACCGGGTCTCGCTGACCATCGCGCCGGGCGAGATCTTCTGCCTGCTGGGGGCCAACGGCGCCGGCAAGACCACCCTCATTCGCCTGCTCTGCGGCCTGCTGCGACCCTCGGCGGGAACCGCCGAGGTGGCCGGCGTGGATGTGGCCGGTGCGCCGCACCTCCTGCGCCAGCGGATCGGCTACATGTCGCAGCGCTTTTCGCTCTATTTCGACCTCACGGTGGCCGAGAACCTGGCCTTCTTCGCCAGCGCCTACGGTCTCGGGCGAGGCCGGGCCCGGGAGACCATCGACCGGACGATGGCGATGACCGGTCTCCTCGGCCTCGGCGATGCCGCCGTCGCCCGGCTGTCGGGTGCGGTGCGCCAGCGGGTGGCGCTGGCCTGCAGCATCCTCCACCGCCCCGCCGTGCTGTTTCTCGACGAGCCGACCTCGGGCGTCGACCCGCTGTCCCGCTTCCGCTTCTGGCGCCTCGTTCGGACCCTGGCCGGGGCCGGGGTGACGGTGCTGGTAACCACCCATTATCTGGAGGAAGCGGCCTACTGCAACCGTCTGGGCCTGATGCACGAGGGACGGCTGATCGCTGTCGGCGATCTCGAAGCGTTGCGCGCCCGCTTTCCGGACCGAGGGCTGGCCAGCGTGGAAGATGTGTTCCTGGCCTTCATCGAGCGGGAACGGGCGGCCGCCGGGCCGGCCCGGGCGGCGTCGTGAAGCCCGCCCGCATCGCCGCCGTCATCGCCAAGGAGAGCAGGGAGATCCTGCGCGATCCGGTGACCATCGGGGTGGCCTTGGTGATGCCCCTGGTGATGCTGTTCCTGTTCGGCTACGCGATCTCGCTGGATATCGACGATGTGGCGATGGGGGTGGTCGATCGCGACCGCAGCCCGGCCAGCCGCGCCCTGGTGCAGCGTTTCGTCGCCAGTGGCTACTTCCGCCTCGCCGCCGACTATGGCGATGCGGCCGCCGCCGAGGACGGCCTGCAGCGTGGCCAGATCCGCCTCGCGCTGATCATTCCGCCGGACTTCGGCAGGCGGCTGGCGCGGGACCATCCGGCGCCGGTCCAAGCCCTGGTGGACGGCACCTATTCGGCCACCGCCAATCTGGTCGCGGCCTATGCCGGGATGATCATCGACGGCTTCGGCCGGCGCTCCTCGCCACCCGTGCGGGTCGAGACCCGGGTCTGGTACAATCCGGCGCTGCGGAGCGTAACCTACGTGGTGCCCGGCCTGTTCGGCGTCATCCTGATGGCCTTTCCACCGCTGCTGACGGCGCTGGCGATCACCCGCGAGAAGGAGACCGGATCGATCCAGCAGATCTTCGCCTCCTCCCTGACGGCGAGCGAGTTCCTGGCCGGCAAGCTGGTGCCCTATGCGCTGATCGCCTTTCTCCAGATGGTGATGGTGATCGCCGCCGGCCATCTGTGGTTCGCGGTGCCGCTCAAGGGCGGGCTCGGCCTGCTGCTCGGCGTCGGTCTGATCTACGTCTTCTGCACGGTCGGCATCGGCCTTCTGGTCTCGACGGTCACCAGCAGTCAGCTGGTGGCCATGCTGCTGGCGCTGATCGTCACCCTGATGCCCTCCTTCCTGTTCTCCGGCTTCCTGTTCCCGGTATTCACCATGCCCTATGCGCTGCAGCTCTACACGCGGGCGTTCCCGGCCCGCTACTTCGTCGATTTCTCGCGCGGCGTGGTGCTCAAGGGCGCCGGTCTGCCGGAGCTGTGGCCCACGGTTCTGCTGCTGCTGGCCTACACGCTGGCGGTCTTTCTTCTCGCCGTGTGGCGCTTTCGCAAGAAGGTGGCGTGATGGGTACCCGGCTGGCCGGCCTGCTGGTCAAGGAGCTGGTCCAGTTCCTGCGCGACCGGATCATGCTCGGGCTGATCCTCTGGCTGTACACGATCGAGGTGGTGATCTGCGCCTATGCGCTGTCCTTCGACGTCCGGGAAGTGCCGCTGGTGGTGGTCGACAGGGACCGCACGCCGACCAGCCGCCGGCTGGTGCAGAGCTTCTTCGCCACCGACACTTTCCGCCATGCGGGGCGGCTCGACAGTGCCGAGGCCGCCGGGGCATGGCTGCAGGCGGGTCGCGCCCGGGTGGCGCTGGTTCTGCCCGAGGGTTTCGCGCGGGATCTGGCGCGCGGCGAGATGCCGGCGGTGCAACTCCTGCTCGACGGCACCAACTCCAACATGGCCGCCCAGACGCGCGGCTACGCGCTGGAGATCATCAACCGCTTCGCCACCGGCGAGGGCGGCGCCGCGGCGGCCGGCGGCGCGCGTGCCGTGCTGCGTATCTGGTACAATCCCGACCGCAGCTACACCTCCTTCATCGTGCTGTCGATGGTCGCCCTCGCCGCGCTGATGGTCGGCGTCATCTATCCGGCGGCCTCGATCGTCCGGGAAAAGGAGGCCGGCACCATCGAGCAGCTCCAGGTGACGCCGATCCGGGTGGGCGAGCTGTTCTTCGCCAAGACCGTGCCGACCCTGCTGATCGGCCTTCTCTCGGTGTTCCCGAGCCTGCTCATCGTCTGGTGGTTCGGGGTGCCGCTCCGGGGAAGCCTGGCGCTGTTCCTGGGCCTGACCGCGATCTTCCTGCTCAGTGCGATCGCCCTCGGGGTGCTGGTGGCGAGCATCAGCCGCACCCTGCAGCAGGCGTTGCTGCTGTCCTTTTTCGGGCTGTTTCCGCTGATGTTCCTGTCCGGCACGCTGGCCCCGGTCGAAAGCATGCCGGAAATCCTCCAGACGGCGTCACTGGCGAGCCCGCTGCGCCACTACATGGAGGTGATCCTCGGCGTCTTCCTCAAGGGGGCGGGGCCGGCGGAGCTGTGGCCGCACGCCCTGGCGCTGCTGGGCATCGGCATTCCGCTCTATGCCCTGTCGATGAGCATCTTCCGCCGCCGCATCGTCTAGTGCGGCGAGCCGGTGCGACCGGGTCAGCGGCTGCCGACGCCGTAGCGGTTGACGTAATGCTTGGCGAGCTGCTTGCGCTTCTGGGCGGTGAGACGGGGATTGGGGTGGAGCCGGCGCGGGATCTCGCGCGCAGGCGGCGCCTTCGCCCGTGTTGCGGGCCTGGCCCTGGCGATGCGTTTCATCGGTTGAACAGCCAGAAGAGGAAGCTCAGCACCAGGCTCACCAGGATCGAGGTGGTGATCGGGATGTAGATGCGCACATTGTCGCGCTCGATGAGGATGTCGCCGGGCAGCCGGCCGAGCCCGAGCTTGCCCAGGAACGACCACAATACGCCGATCACGATCAGGATGATGCCGAGCAGGATCAGGAACTTGGACATCATCAGCCTCCTCTGGCAGCCAGGGCCTCGTCGCGGGCGGTGAACCAGCCGTTCTCCCAGGCCAGATGGTCGATGCTGTCGAAGGGATGGGGGTTGGCGGTGGGCGACAGCCCGGCATGGAAGGCTTCCATGCCGGCGATGAAGGCTTCGTGGCGCGGATCGTCGGCAGCGCCGGTGCCGCCGGTGCGGGCGACGAACGCGCGATATTCGGGAAAGCGCATCAGCACCGTCTCGTCGATGCCCTGCTCCGCCTCCTCCAGCAGTTCCCGCCCCCGCGGGGTGCGCCGGAAACGGTTGCCGGTGACCGGCTCCAGGGCACCGGCGGCGACCAGCTGCAGGGCACAGCGCTTGAGACGCCGTTTCACCTCTTCCCAGTCGACCGCGCCGGCCTCGCCGCTTTCCTCCCGCAGATGGCGCAGCCAGGCGAGCGCCGCCTCGAACCCGTCGCTGCCCGGCTCGGCACTTCGGAGCAGCGCCACCATGAGATCGGGATCGTGAAGGAGGGTCTGTTCCTCGCTGGTCATCTCGCGCCGTTTCCCCGGGCCGCCTCTCTTTCATAGATGGGGAGCCCCGCCCCCATGTCCACGGGAGGCGGGCGGCGGCCGGGGCCGGTCAGAGCCGGTTCAGCGGCACCTTGAGGTATCGCACCCCGTTGTCCTCGGGCGGCGGAAAGTCGCCGGCGCGGATGTTGATCTGGATCGACGGGATGAGGAGCTGAGGCACGTCGAGGGTGCGGTCGCGGGCGGTGCGCAGGGCCACGAATTCCTCCTCGCTGCGGCCGCCGCCGACATGGATGTTGCGCTCGCGCTGCTCGGCGACGGTGGTCTCCCACATCGGTTCGCGACCGCCCGGCTGATAGTCGTGGCACATGAACAGACGGGTCTCCGGGGGCAGCGCCAGGATCTTCTGGATCGAGCGGTAGAGGGTATGGGCGTCGCCGCCCGGAAAATCGGCGCGGGCGGTGCCGGAATCGGGCATGAACAGGGTATCGCCGACGAAGGCCACATCGCCCGCCACATAGGTGCAGCAGGCCGGGGTGTGACCCGGCGTGTACATCACCCGCACCGGCAGCCGACCGATGGCGAAGGTGTCGCCATCGGCGAAAAGCTGATCGAACTGGCGGCCGTCGGTGTTGAAGGTGCGCTCGAGGTTGAACACCTCGCGGAAGATCTTCTGCACCTCGGTGATCCGGGCACCGATGGCGATGCGGCCGCCGAGCCGGGCCTTGATGTAGCGCGCCGCACTCAGATGATCGGCATGGGCATGGGTCTCGAGGATCCACTCCACCTCCAGCCCGCGGGCCTCGACATGGGCGATGATGCGGTCGGCGGAATCGGTGCGGGTGCGTCCCGAAGCGGGATCGTAGTCGAGCACCGAATCGATGATCGCGCAGCGCCGTCCGTTGGGTTCGACCAGCACGTGGGAGATGGTGCTGGTGGCGGGATCGAAGAAGGAATCGACCGGAATCTGCATGCCCTTGCCCTCCTGCTCCCGGAAGCCGCAGCCGCTGGCGCGCCGGGCCTCGCGCGGTTTATATTAGTATTTGCGAAAGCTCGGGCGCTGGCTAGAGGCGGCCGCTCGCACCGGCCCGATTGCCGTTCACGCCGACGTGATGCGGCCCTCGCGCAGGGCCAGTACCCGGTCCATGCGGGCGGCGAGATCGAGATTGTGGGTGGCGACCAGCGCCGCCGCCCCGGTCGCCCGCACGGTGTCCAGCAGCAGGGCGAACACCTCCTCGGCGGTGTGCGGGTCGAGATTGCCGGTGGGCTCGTCGGCCAGCACCAGGCGCGGCCCGTTGGCCAGCGCCCGGGCGATGGCCACCCGCTGCTGCTCGCCGCCGGAAAGCTTGCCGGGCCGATGGTGCAGACGCCCCGCGAGCCCGAGGCCGGTCAGCAGTTCCTCGGCCCGGGCACGGGCGCGGCGCCGGCTGCGGCCGAGCAGGAGCTGCGGCAGCACCACGTTCTCGAGCGCCGTGAAGTCGGACAGCAGATGGTGGTACTGGTAGACGAAGCCGATCCGCTCGCGGCGGATGCGGGTGCGTTCGCGTTCGGAAAGAGTGCTGCAATCGGTGCCCTCGATGCGCACCCGGCCCGAGCTCGGCGGCTCCAGCAGACCGGCGATGTGCAGCAGGGTCGACTTGCCCGAGCCCGAGGGACCGGTGAGGGCGGTCAGAGTTCCGGGGGCGAGCTGCAGATCGGCGCCGCACAGCACCTCCAGCACCACCTCGCCCTGGCGGAAACTGCGATGGAGATCGACGAGCTCCAAGGTCGGGACGCTGTCGCCCCTGCCGGCGGCCTGCTCACTCATTGCGCAGCGCCTCGACCGGATCGAGCCGGGCCGCCCGCCAGGCCGGGTAGATCGTCGCCAGCAGCGACAGGAGCAGGCCCATGAGCACCACGTTCACGACATCGCCGGTTTCCACCTTGGCCGGGAGCTGGGAAAGAAAGCGGATCTCCGCGTTCCACAGCTCGAAGCCGGTGAGGTTTTCGAGAAAGCGGCGGATGGCGTCGACATTGAGCGAAAACGCCAGGCCGAGGGCGAAGCCGAGGGCGGTGCCGACCACGCCGATGGTGGCGCCGCTGAGGATGAAGATGCGGGTGATGGCGGCGCGGGTGGCTCCCATCGTCCGCAGGATGGCGATGTCCCGGCCCTTGCTGCGCACCAGCATGGTCAGGCCGGTGATGATGTTGAAGGCGGCCACCAGGATGATCAGGGTGAGGATCAGGAACATCACGTTGCGCTCGACCTCGAGCGCCGAGAAGAAGTTGGCGTTGAGCTGCTGCCAGGTGACCAGGCGTCCCGCACCCTGGATGCGAGCCAGCAGTTCCGGGACGAACCGGTCGACGGCCTCGGCATCGCTGGTCATGATCTCGATGGCGTTGACCCGATCGCCGAGCTGGAAATAGGCCTGCGCATCGGCCAGCGGCACGAACACGAAGCCGTTGTCGTAGTTGTACATGCCGACTTCGAAGATGGCCGCGACGCGGAAGGTCTTGATGCGCGGCATGGTGCCGAAGGCAGTGACCGCACCCCGGGGCGAGATCAGGGAGATGCTGCTGCCGAGGGTGAGCCCCATGCGCTGGGCCATGCGGCTGCCGATCATGGCGTTGCCGGAGCGCTCCAGCTCGCCGAGACTGCCGGCCAGCACATTGTCCCGGAAGATCCCGCGCCGTTCGAGATCGGCCGGCCGTACCCCGCGCAGGATGGCCCCGGAAGCGACGCCGTTGGCGCTGACCAGCACCTGCCCCTCGACATAGGGCATCGCCTGCACCACCCCGGGCGCCGTCCGCAGCCGCTCCAAAAGCCGCGGCCAGTCGGACAGCCCCTCGGGGCCGGCGACCACCGTGGCATGGCCGTTGAAGCCCAGGATCCGGCCCAGCAGTTCGGCGCGAAAACCGTTCATCACCGCCAGCACGACGATCAACGTACCGACCCCGAGCGCGATGCCGATCAGCGCGAAGGCGGCGACGAAGGAGATGAAGCCCTCGCCCCGGGTGGGCCGCAGATAACGCCAAGCGACGAGCCGCTCGGCCTTGCCGAACATCAGGCGGCGAGCCGGTGCAAAAGGGCCTCGGGAGTGAGCTCCCAGCGCTCGCCGCTGGCCCGCGACTTGAGCTCCACGAGCCCCGCCTTGGCCCCGCGCGGACCGACGATCACCTGCCAGGGCAGGCCGATCAGGTCCATGGTGGCGAACTTGGCGCCGGCCCGCTCCTCGGTCTCGTCGTAGAGGGTGGCGACACCCGCCGCCTCGAGCTTCTCGTAGAGGCCGTCGGCCAGCGCCGCGCAGGCCGCGTCATCGGGCCGCAGGCTGATCAGGGCGACCCGGAAGGGGGCGACGGATTCGGGCCAGATGATGCCCCGCTCGTCATGGAAGGCCTCGATCAGTGCGCCCACCAGGCGCGACACGCCGATGCCGTAGGAGCCCATCTCCACCGGCACCTCGCGACCGTCCGGCCCCATCACCGTGGCCCCCATGGGTTCGGAATATTTGGTGCCGAAATAGAAGATGTGGCCGACCTCGATGCCGCGGGCCTTCTTCAGCCGTTCCGGCGGCACCGGGCAGCGCGCCGGATCGTGCTTGTCGTCGGTGGCGGCATAGAGGCCGGTGAGCCGCTCGATGTCGATCTCCTCGCCGGACAGATCGAGCTCCTCGAAGGCCCGGTCGTAGAACACCTCGCTCTCGCCGGTGGAGGCCAGGATCTGGAATTCGTGACTCATGTTGCCGCCGATCGGGCCGCTTTCCGCCTGCATCGGGATGGCGGTCAGATCCATGCGCCGGAAGGTCTTGAGATAGGCCACGAACATCGCTTCGTAGGAGCGCTTGGCCCCGGCGAAGTCGTAGTCGAAGGAATAGGCGTCCTTCATCAGGAATTCGCGGCCGCGCATCACCCCGAAACGGGGGCGGATCTCGTCGCGGAACTTCCACTGGATGTGGTAGAGATTGAGGGGAAGCTGGCGGTAGCTCTTGACGTGCCGGCGGAAAATGTCGGTGACGTTCTCCTCGTTGGTCGGCCCGTACAGCATCTCGCGCTCGTGGCGGTCGCGGATCCGCAGCATCTCCTTGCCGTAGGCCTCGTAGCGGCCGCTCTCCTTCCAGATGTCGGCGGGCTGGATGGTGGGCATCAGGATCTCGATGGCCCCGGCCCGATCCATCTCCTCGCGGACGATCTGCTCGACCCTCTTGAGGACGCGAAAACCCAGCGGCAGCCAGCTGTAGATGCCGGCGGCGAGCTGCTGGATCATGCCCGCACGCAGCATCAGCCGGTGCGAGACGATTTCGGCCTCGGCCGGATCCTCCTTGAGGACCGGCAGGAAATAGCGGGATAGGCGCATGGCTCGTGACATCCACTGTGGGGTGGCGGGTGGCAATCTAGGCGCGGAGTCCGCTTCCGGCAACGCGGCCCCGGGGCGGCACCGGACTCCTCAGGTGAACCAGACCAGGGTGACCAGCCCGAACAGGGGCAGCAGGATCAGGCCGGACCAGGCCATGTAGCCGAAGAAGCTCGGCATCTTGACGCCGCTTTCCTCGGCGATGGCGCGGACCATGAAGTTGGGGGCATTGCCGATATAGGTATTGGCACCCATGAACACGGCTCCCGCCGAGATCGCCAGCAGGGTGGTCGCCAGGGGCCCGGTGAGGATCTCGGCTTCGCCGCCGGCGGTGTTGAAGAACACCAGATATGTGGGGGCGTTGTCGAGGAAGCTCGAAAGAATGCCGGTGGCCCAGAAATACATGGCGTTCACGGGCTCTCCATTGGCATCCGTCACCAGATGGACCACCGGCGCCAGCGCCCCTTCGGTGCCGGCCCTGAGGATGGCGATGGTCGGAATGATGGTGACGAAGATGCCGGCGAACAGCTTGGCCACCTCCTGGATCGGGAACCAGCTGAACTCGTTGGCTTCGCGGGTCTCCAGCGGGGTCAGCACCCAGGAGATCCCGGCCAGCAGCAGCAGGAGGAGGTCGCGCGCCAGGTTCTGCAGCTCGACCTCGACGCCGAGCAGCGAGATGCCGACTTCCGGCCGCCACAGGCCGCTCATCAGCACCGCACCGACGATCCCCGCCAGCAGGAGGAAATTGTGGGCGCCCTCGATCCGCAGCTTGCCCTCGGCCCGGTCGTCGGCAGCGCTGAGGCCGTCCTTGGCGAGCATGTAGCGGTCGAGGAAATAGAAGGCGACCAGCAGGATTCCGGCCACGAACAGCATCGGCCACAGCATGTGGACGGTCGGCCAGAAGAACGGCACCCCCTTGAGAAAGCCCAAGAACAGCGGCGGATCGCCGAGCGGGCTCAGGGAGCCGCCGATGTTGGCGACCAGGAAGATGAAGAAGATCACCACGTGCGCCCGATAGCGACGCCAGGCGTTGGCCCGCAGCACGGTGCGCACGAGCGCCATGGCCGCGCCGGTGGTGCCCATCCAGCTCGCCAGCAGGGTGCCCAGCGCCAGGAGACCGGTGTTGAAGGCGGGGGTGCCGCGAATGGCCCCGGTGAGATGGATGCCGCCGGTCACCGTGAACAGCGAAAACAGCAGGATGATGAACGGCAGATACTCGTGCAGCGCGGTCAGGGCGAGCTCGTAGATCGCGAGATCGAGCCCGTAGGTGGCGGTGAAGGGCACCAGGAAGGCGAGCGCCCAGGCGGCGCTGATCTTGCCGAAGTGATGATGCCAGAACACCGGCGCCACCAGCGGCCAGATCGCGATCGAGAGGAGAATGCCGACGAAGGGCAGGGACCAGACCAGGCCCAGATCCGCGCCGTCGAACTCGCCGGCGCGGGCCGCCGCGGGCAGCAGCAGCAGGACCGTCACCACGGGCAGCATCGCCAGCGATCTGCGCCCGACCCGTGCTCCCTTCGAACCGACCATTCGCGGCACGCGCTCCCTCCCGCCTCGGGGTGTTCCTCGCCCGCCCGCGGCCCTCGGGCGGGACGGGCGCCCCGCTTGTAAGGGGCGATCGGGTGGCTGTGAAGTCTCGCGGCGGCCCTGCCCCCTTGTCGCCGGGCCTTCGTTAACCGATTGTTGGGCAAACCGGGCGAAGATGCCGGCAGCAGGCGGTTGCGGGTCCGGTGGCCGCGGAGCACTGCGGCGGCAGGGCGGGAAAGGAGCGGAAAGGGATTTGTCGCGTTCGAGGAATGCTCTATGAATCCAATCGGGACAACCGCCGAGGTGAGAGGTGCCACGGAGATGAGCGGCGATCCTTATCGCGACGATGATGGAACCCGCGGATCCGTTGTAACCAAGCCCCGTGCGAAAACGCAGCGCCCGTCCATGTACAAGGTGCTGCTGTTGAACGACGACTTCACGCCGATGGAGTTCGTCGTGCACGTGCTGGAGAGGTTTTTCAACAAGGACCGCGAGGATGCCACCCGCATCATGCTTCATGTCCATCACACTGGCGTCGGCGTGTGCGGGGTCTACACTTACGAGGTGGCGGAGACCAAGGTCGCGCAGGTGACCGACTACGCCCGCCAGAATCAGCACCCCCTACAGTGCACGATGGAAAAGGAGTAGGGTGGAGAGGAGTTCGGTGGAGACGGTGACGGCGATCGATATGATGTTCCAGGGTCGGAGGTGATGCCCATGCTTTCTCGCACACTCGAGAAGACGCTGCGGCGGGCACTGGCACTCGCCAATGCCCGGCAGCACGAATACGCGACCCTCGAGCATCTGCTGCTGGCTCTGACCGAGGACCAGGACGCGGTCGCCGTGCTGCGTGCCTGCGCGGTCGAGATCGACCGGCTGCGGGCCCAGCTCACCGATTTCCTCGATCACGAGCTCTCCGGTCTGGTCGTCGACGGGGTGGTCGACGCCAAGCCCACCGCCGGCTTCCAGCGGGTGATCCAGCGCGCCGCCATTCACGTCCAGTCCTCCGGGCGCTCCGAGGTGACCGGCGCCAACGTGCTGGTGGCGCTGTTCTCGGAGCGCGAATCCCATGCCGTGCATTTCCTCCAGGAACAGCACATGTCGCGGCTCGATGCCGTCAACTACATCGCCCACGGCATCGCCAAGAAGCCGGGGATGAGCGAGGAGCGGCGGGTGCGCGGGGCCGAGGAGGGCGGTGGTGAGGAGAAGCGCGAGGGCGGCGAGGCGCTCAACGCCTACTGCACCAACCTCAATGCCAAGGCCCGGGCCGGCAAGATCGACGTGCTGATCGGCCGCCAGCGGGAGATCGAGCGGACCATCCAGATTCTCTGCCGGCGCTCCAAGAACAATCCGCTGTTCGTGGGCGATCCCGGGGTCGGCAAGACGGCCATCGCCGAGGGGCTGGCGCTCCGGATCGTCAAGGGCGAGGTGCCCGAGGTGCTCAAGAGCTCGGTGATCTACGCCCTCGACATGGGCGCGCTCCTGGCCGGTACCCGCTATCGCGGCGATTTCGAGGAGCGCCTCAAGGCGGTCATCCAGGAGCTGGAGTCGGACAAGGACGCGATCCTGTTCATCGACGAGATCCACACGGTGATCGGCGCGGGGGCGACCAGCGGCGGCTCCCTCGACGCCTCCAACATCCTCAAGCCGGCCCTGGCCAGCGGCACCCTGCGCTGCGTCGGCTCCACCACCTACAAGGAATTCCGCAACTATTTCGAGAAGGACCGGGCGCTGGTCCGGCGCTTCCAGAAGATCGACATCCCGGAGCCGAGCGAGGACGAGGCGGTCAAGATCCTGGAGGGACTGCGGCCCAGCTTCGAACAGCATCACGGCGTGAAATACACCAACGCCGCCCTCAAGGCGGCGGTGGCGCTGTCGGTGCGCTACATCCACGACCGCAAGCTGCCGGACAAGGCGATCGACCTCATCGACGAGGCCGGCGCCGCGCAGATGCTGCGGCCCGAGCATCTCCGGCGCAAGACCATCGGCGTCAAGGACATCGAGGACATCGTCTCCAAGATCGCGCGGGTGCCGGTCAAGGCCGTCAACCATCGTGACAAGGCGGCGCTCAAGACCCTCGATGCCGATCTCAAGGCGGTGGTGTTCGGCCAGGAGGAGGCGATCGGGGCGCTGGCCAGCGCCATCAAGCTCAGCCGGGCCGGGCTGCGCGATCCCCACAAGCCGATCGGCTGCTATCTGTTCTCCGGCCCGACCGGGGTCGGCAAGACCGAGGTGGCGCGACAGCTCGCCGGGATCATGGCCATCGAGCTGGTGCGTTTCGACATGTCGGAATACATGGAGCGCCACGCCGTCTCGCGGCTGATCGGCGCCCCGCCCGGCTATGTCGGCTTCGATCAGGGCGGGCTGCTGACCGATGCCATCGATCAGCACCCCCATGCGGTGCTGCTGCTCGACGAGATCGAGAAGGCCCACCCGGACGTGTTCAACATCCTCCTGCAGGTGATGGACTACGGCAAGCTCACCGACAACAACGGCAAGACGGTGGATTTCCGCAACGTCATCCTGATCATGACCACCAATGCCGGTGCCGCGGACATGAGCCGGCCGGCGATGGGCTTCGGCCGCTCGGCCCGGGAAGGCGACGACAGCGAGGCCATCAAGCGGCTGTTCACCCCGGAATTCCGCAACCGCCTCGATGCCATCATTCCCTTCCGGGCACTGTCGCCGGAGATCGTGCGGGCCATCGTCGACAAGTTCGTGCGCGAACTGGCCGCCCAGCTCGCCGACCGGCGGGTCCATATCGAGGTCGACGCGACCGCCCGTGACTGGCTGGCCGAGCGCGGCTACGACCCGCTCTACGGGGCGCGGCCGCTGGCCCGGGTCATCCAGGAGCACATCAAGCGGCCGCTGGCCGACGAGCTGCTGTTCGGCCAGCTGGCCAAGGGCGGCAAGGTGCTGGTCACAATATCCGAGGACAAGCCGGCGTTCCGCTTCAGCCCGGTGGAGCCGCGCGGCAGCAAGCGCGGCGAAAAGCCGGCCGAGGAAAAGGACATCTCCGAGCCGGCGATCTGAGGATCCCGCCCCGGCGGCCCGCGCCGGATCGTCGCGGTGGGCCGCGCGACGGCGAGCCGTTGACATGGATCACTGCGTCATGGCCTCGCTCGCGCAAGGCTCGACCGTCGGCGGCCGGCGGCAGGCAGCGACAGCGACCCGGGCCGCGCGGATGATGCCGCCGGTCCGGCGGAGTACGGGCGATCCGCTCCCCGCGAGGGAAGGGATCGCTGCCGTTCCAGCAGGAGGGTGATGCGTGCGCGGAAGCCCGATCGTGCCGTCGGTGTGCGGTGCGGAAAGAACGCCGGCCCCCGGGGTTCGCAGCGAGACCGCCAGGGCGGCAGTCGCGCTTCCCGCCTATCTCGAGCAGACCTATCGCTGGGCCTATCTGCGGCCCCTCTCGGTGGCCCTGCTCGACCGCAGCCCGGTGGTCTCGGCCATCCTCTGGGGGCAGGCCAACCGTCTGATGCGCGCCGCGGCGGCCGAGCTGCGTCCCGGCCAGCGGGTACTCCAGCCGGCCTGCGTCTACGGCGATTTCTCGCTGCGGATCGCTGCCCTGCTGGGCGAGGGGGGGCTACTCGATGTCTGCGACATCGCCCCCATCCAGGTCGAGAACTGTCGCCGCAAGCTGGCCGGCCTCGCCAACTGCCGGGTCCGTCGCCAGGATGCCGGCGAGCCCGTGACCACCCCCTACGACGCGGTGCTCTGCTTCTTCCTCCTCCACGAGCTGCCGGCGAGCTGGAAACGGCGGGTGGTGGAAGTGCTGCTGGAGGCGGTGGCCCCCGGCGGCAAGGCGGTGTTCGTGGACTATCACCGCCCCCGTTCCTTCCATCCGCTGCGCTGGCCGATGCGGGCGGTGTTCGCCCTGCTCGAGCCGTTCGCCGCCGAGCTGTGGGGGCGCGAATTGCGCGAACTCGCCGGGGAGCGGACGGCACGTCGCTTCGCCTGGAGCAAGACCACCTATTTCGGCGGCCTCTATCAGAAGGTCGTGGCCCGCCGCATCGACGGCGACGAGGATCCGGAGGCGGCCCGCCGGCGCCCTTGACAGGGCCGAGGGCGCCCATTAGATGCCCCTCGTTCCCGAGGGGGTGTAGCTCAGTTGGTTAGAGCGCCGGCCTGTCACGCCGGAGGCCGCGGGTTCAAGTCCCGTCACTCCCGCCACCCGACCCCCGAAAGCCTCCGATCCGGCTCGCCGTCGGCCATCGACCGGCGATGGCATGGCCCGTCCACGACCGTTCCCGCGGCGGCGCATATGTGACATTTCTGCGGCCCGGCGACGCTTGGCAAGCGGCGCGCTTTGCGCCTATGTTGCGCCGCGGCGACCGCCCGGGTGCTGCCGGGAGCTCGCGGGCGTCTCGATCCGGTGAAGGGACCCAGCCATGCAGGCCTATCTCGCCGAGTATCTGCCGATCCTGATCTTTCTCGGCATCGCCATCGCCCTGGCGGCGATCATCGTCCTCGCTTCGATGGTCATCGCCCCCCAGCATCCCGAACGCGAGAAGCTGTCGGCCTACGAATGCGGCTTCGAGCCCTTCGACGATGCCCGCGGACGCTTCGATGTGCGGTTCTATCTGGTGGCCATCCTGTTCATCATCTTCGATCTCGAGGTGGCCTTTCTGTTTCCCTGGGCGGTCAGCCTGGGGCAGATCGGCATGTTCGGCTTCTGGTCGATGATGGTCTTCCTGGCCGTGCTGACGGTGGGCTTCGTCTACGAATGGAAGAAGGGAGGGCTGGAATGGGAGTGAGCAGTCTCGACCAGGCGCTGGCCCCCGCACCGAGCCGGCGCGACCTCCTGGCCAAGGTCGACGAAGGTCTCAAGGACAAGGGCTTCTTCGTCACCAGCCTCAACGACCTGATCAACTGGGCCCGCTCGGGCAGCCTGTGGCCGATGACCTTCGGGCTGGCCTGCTGCGCCATCGAGATGATGCATGCCGCGGCCAGCCGCTACGATCTCGACCGTTTCGGGGTGGTGTTCCGGCCCAGCCCGCGCCAGAGCGACGTGATGATCGTGGCCGGCACCCTGTGCAACAAGATGGCGCCGGCCCTGCGCAAGGTCTACGACCAGATGGCCGAGCCGCGCTACGTGATCTCCATGGGCAGCTGCGCCAACGGCGGCGGCTATTATCACTTTTCCTATTCGGTGGTGCGGGGCTGCGACCGCATCATCCCGGTCGACATCTATGTGCCGGGCTGCCCGCCGACGGCGGAGGCGCTGGTCTACGGCATCCTGCAGCTGCAGAAGAAGATCCGCCGCACCGGGACCATCGAGCGCTGAGGGGACGGAACCGATGACCGTCGACACCGGACCGGAGATGATCGCCAGCCTCGAGGAGATGCTGGCCACGGTGGAGCCGGCGCTGGGCGAGGCGCTGATCGAGAAGAAGATCGCCTTCGGCGAGCTGACGATCGTCGTGCCGGCCTCCCAGATCGTGCGGGTGCTGACCTTCCTGCGCGACGAGGCGGGGCTGCTGTTCAAGGAGCTCGTCGATCTCTGCGGGGTCGATTATCCGGAGCGGGAGCAGCGCTTCGATGTCGTCTATCACCTGCTGTCGCTGCACCACAACCAGCGCATCCGGGTCAAGGTCCGCACCGACGAGTTCACGCCGGTACCCTCGGTGGTCTCGGTGTTTCCCACGGCCGGCTGGTTCGAGCGCGAGGCCTGGGACATGTACGGCATCCTGTTCAGCGGCCACCCCGACCTCCGGCGCCTGCTGTCGGACTACGGTTTCGACGGCCATCCGCTGCGGAAGGATTTCCCGCTCACGGGCTATGTCGAGCTGCGATACGACGACGAGCAGAAACGCGTCGTCTACGAGCCGGTGAAGCTGCGTCAGGACTTCCGCAGCTTCGACTTCCTCTCGCCCTGGGAGGGAAGCGGCCTGCTGCCGGGCGACGAAAAGGCGCAGGCCTAGGGGGTCGAATCTTGGAATGCGGGGCGCTACCCCCGGCGCGGGGTGGTGCCGGGCCGAGCTTGGAAACGGAATGATGGCCGAGACGGAGATCAAGACCTTCAGCGTCAATTTCGGCCCGCAGCATCCGGCGGCGCATGGCGTGCTGCGTCTGGTGCTGGAGATGGACGGCGAGATCGTCGAACGGGCCGATCCCCATATCGGTCTTCTCCATCGCGGTACCGAGAAGCTCATCGAGTACCGCCCCTATCTGCAGAACATCCCCTATTTCGACCGCCTCGATTACGTCTCCATGCTGTGCCAGGAGCATTCCTTCGTGCTGGCGGTCGAAAAGCTGCTCGGCGTCGAGGTGCCGATCCGGGCCCAGTACATCCGGGTGCTGTTCTGCGAGATCACCCGCATCCTCAACCATCTCCTCAACATCACCACCATGGCCCTGGACATCGGGGCGATGACGCCGCTCTTGTGGGGCTTCGAGCAGCGCGAGAAGCTGATGGAGTTCTACGAGCAGGTCTCGGGCGCGCGGATGCATGCCAACTATTTCCGCTTCGGCGGGGTGGCCAAGGACATGCCGGCCGGCATGGAGGAGCGGATCGCGGAATGGTGCGACCAGTTCGAGGCGTTCATGGCCGACGTCGAGACGCTCCTCAACGAGAACCGCATCTTCAAGCAGCGCACCGTCGATATCGGCGTGGTCTCGGCCGAGGACGCGCTGGCCTGGGGCTTTTCCGGGCCGATGCTGCGGGCCTCGGGGATCGCCTGGGATCTCAGGAAGGCGCAACCCTACGAGGTCTACGAGCGGCTCGATTTCGACATCCCCATCGGCAAGCACGGCGATTGCTACGATCGGTACCTGGTGCGCATGCAGGAGATGCGCGAATCGGTGAAGATCATCCGCCAGTGCCTCGAGCAGATGCCGGAGGGGCCGGTGCGCACTCCCAACCACAAGGTGACGCCGCCGCCCCGGGCGGAGATGAAGCGCTCGATGGAGGCGCTCATCCACCACTTCAAGCTCTATACCGAGGGCATCCACGTGCCCGCCGGCGAGGTCTATGTGGCGACCGAGAATCCCAAGGGCGAGTTCGCCGTCTATCTGGTCTCCGACGGCACCAACAAGCCCTATCGCTGCAAGATCCGCTCGCCCGCCTATGTCCATCTGCAGGCGCTGGAGCTGATGAGCCGCGGGCACCAGCTGGCCGATGTGGTGGCCAATATCGGCGCTCTCGACGTGGTCTTCGGGGAGGTCGACCGATGAGTGAGGCAGCCGGCGAGGGCATGGCGCCCGAGATCGAGAGCTTCGCCTTCTCCAGCGAGAACCTGGAGAAGATCCGCGAGATTCTCGCCCGCTATCCCGAGGACCGCCGGGCCAGCGCGGTGCTGCCGCTTCTCCATCTGGCCCAGGAGCAGCATGGCGGCTGGCTGCCCAAGGCGGCGCTCGATCATGTCGCCGACTTTCTCGGCATGCCCCGCATCAGCGTCTACGAGGTCGCCACCTTCTACGACATGTTCAACACCGAGCCGGTGGGACGGATCCAGGTGCGGGTCTGCACCACCACCCCCTGCTGGTTGTGCGGCTCCGACGAGGTGGTACGCGCCTGCAAGGAGGTGCTCGGGGTGGAGATCGGCGAGAGCACGCCCGACGGCCGCTTCTATCTGCGCGAGTTCGAGTGCCTCGGTGCCTGCGCCAACGCGCCGGTGCTGTGGGTGGACGAGGACTATTACGAGGATCTCGATTACGAGCGCACCAGGGCGGTGCTCAAGGCGCTCAAGCGCGGCGAACGGCCGAAGCCGGGTCCACAGTCGGGGCGCAGGGGGTCGATGCCCGCCGGCGGCAAGACGACCCTGCTGTTCGAGGAGAAGTGACGCTCATGCTGCAGGATCGCGACCGCGTCTTCACCAATCTCTACGGCGAGCAGCCCTGGAACCTCGACGCCGCCAGAAAACGCGGTGACTGGGACGGCACCAGGGATCTGATCCTCAGGGGGCGCGAGGCGCTGGTCCAGGAGATCAAGGATTCGGGCTTGCGGGGGCGTGGCGGAGCCGGCTTTCCGACCGGGCTCAAATGGTCCTTCATGCCCAAGAAGAGTGATGGCGGGCCGGTCTATCTGGTGGTCAACGCCGACGAGTCCGAACCCGGCACCTGCAAGGACCGGGAAATCATCCGCAACGAGCCGCACAAGCTGATCGAGGGTTGCGTGCTGGCCTCGGCGGCGATGGGCTGCACCCACTGCTACATTTACATCCGCGGCGAGTTCGTGCGCGAGGCGCAGATCCTGCAGGCGGCGATCGAGGAGGCCTACGCGGCCGGGCTGGTGGGCAGGAACGCCTGCAAGTCGGGCTACGACATCGAGATCCATCTCCATCGTGGCGCCGGCGCCTATATCTGCGGCGAGGAGACCGGGCTTCTCGAAAGCCTCGAGGGCAAGAAGGGGCAGCCCCGCCTCAAGCCGCCCTTCCCGGCGGCGGTCGGCCTCTACGGCCGCCCGACCACCGTCAACAATGTCGAGACCATCGCCGTGGTGCCGGCCATCCTGCGCCGCGGTGCCGCCTGGTTCGCCGGTCTCGGTCGCCAGAACAATACCGGCACCAAGATCTTCTGCATCTCCGGCCATGTGAACCAGCCCTGCACGGTCGAGGAGGAGATGGGCATCCCCCTCAAGACCCTGATCGAGAAGCATGCGGGCGGGGTGCGCGGCGGTTGGGACAATCTGCTGGCGATCATCCCCGGCGGCTCCTCGGTACCGCTCATCCCCAAATCGGTCTGCGAGGCGGTGCGGATGGACTTCGACAGCCTGCGCGAGGCCCAGAGCGGTCTCGGCACGGCCGGGGTCATCGTCATGGACCGCTCCACCGACATCGTCCGCGCGATCGCCCGACTGTCGAAATTCTACATGCACGAATCCTGCGGCCAGTGCACCCCCTGCCGCGAGGGTACCGGCTGGCTGTGGCGGATGGTCACCCGCCTCGCCGAGGGCGATGCCGAGAGCGACGAGATCGATCTCGTCTGGGACGTCACCAAGCAGATCGAGGGACACACCATCTGCGCGCTGGGCGATGCCGCGGCCTGGCCGGTGCAGGGCCTGATCCGGCATTTCCGTGACGAGCTCGAGCGGCGCATCGCGGCGAGGCGGACGGGCCGGGATCGGGCAGCGGCCTGACGGGCAACCGAGGACAGCGGACGGAGAGCATGCCGAAACTGGTCATCGACGGCGAAGAGATCGAGGTTCCGGCCGGCTACACGGTCTTCCAGGCCTGCGAGCTCGCCGGTCGCGAGATCCCGCATTTCTGCTACCATCCGCGGCTGAATATCGCCGGCAACTGTCGCATGTGCCTGGTGGAGATCGAGAAATCCCCCAAGCCCGTGGCCTCCTGCGCGATGCCCGCGGCCGACGGGATGGTGGTGCACACCGACACGCCGCTGGTGCACAAGGCCAGGAAGGGCGTGCTCGAATTCCTGCTGATCAACCATCCCCTCGACTGCCCGATCTGTGATCAGGGCGGCGAATGCGATCTGCAGGACCTGACCCTGTTCTACGGACCCGACCATTCCCGCTTCAAGGAGAACAAGCGGGCCATCGCCGACAAGTATCTGGGGCCGCTGGTCGCCACCCACATGACCCGCTGCATCCACTGCACCCGCTGCATCCGCTTCCTTACCGAAGTGGCGGGGGTGCCCGAGCTCGGCGGCTGCTGGCGCGGCGAGCACATGGAGATCACCAACTATATCGAGCAGGCGCTGCATTCCGAGCTGCAGGGCAACATCATCGATCTGTGCCCGGTGGGCGCTCTCAACTCCAAGCCCTACCAGTACCGGGCCCGCATCTGGGAGCTGAAGAAGACCGAATCGATCGACGTGATGGATGCGGTGGGCTCCAACATCCGCGTCGATGCCCGCGGCAACGAGGTGATGCGGATCCTCCCGCGGCTGCACGAGGACATCAACGAGGAGTGGATCTCCGACAAGACGCGCTTCGCCTACGACGGGCTCAAATACCGCCGCCTCGACGTGCCGATGGTCCGCCGCGACGGCCGGCTCGCCGAAGCGGGCTGGCGCGATGCCTTCGCGGCGCTGGCGGCGCGCATGGAGAACCTGCCCGGCGAGCGCATGGCCTTCATCCTCGGCGATCTGGTCGATGCCGAGACCATGGTGCTGGTGCGCGAGCTCGCCGAAAGGCTGGGATGCCCCAATGTCGACTGCCGCCAGGACGGGGCCCGGCTGGAAGGGCGGGTGCGCGCCGAATATCTCTTCAACACCACGATCGCCGGCATCGAGCAGGCCGATTTCTGCCTGCTGGTGGGCACCAATCCGCGCTGGGAAGCGCCACTGGTGAACGCCCGCCTCAGAAAGCGCTGGCGCATGGGCGGCTTTCGCGTGGCCCGCATCGGCGCGCCCTTCGATCTGACATATCCGGTCGAGGATCTCGGCGAGGGACCGGAGACGCTGCGGGCGATCGCCGAGGGCAAGCACGAGATCTGCGAGGCGCTGAAGGCGGCCGAGCGGCCCATGCTGGTGCTGGGGACGGGCGCCGTCGCCCGCGGCGACGGTGCCGCGGTGCTGGCTCTGGCCCACCGCATCGCCGAACGTTTCGGTCTCGTCGCCGAGGGCTGGAACGGCTTCAATCTGCTGCATACCGCGGCTTCCCGGGTGGCCGGGCTCGATCTCGGCCTGGTGCCGGGGGAGGGCGGTCGCGACCTGGCCGGCATCCTCGAGGGTGTGGAGGCCGGCGAGATCGACCTCGTCTGGCTGCTGGGCGCCGACGAGATCGAGGTTTCGCGGCTGGCGGGCGCCTTCGTCGTCTATCAGGGCCATCACGGCGACCGCGCCGCTCCGATCGCCGATCTGATCCTGCCCGGAGCCGCCTATACCGAGAAGAACGCCACATGGGTCAATCTCGAGGGGCGCCCCCAGCACGGCAGGCTCGCCGTCTTCCCGCCCGGCGAGGCGCGCGAGGACTGGAAGATCCTGCGCGCCGCCTCCGAAGCGCTGGGGCGGACCGTGCCGCTCGACAACATCTTCGCGGTGCGCGCGCGGATGGCCGAGCTGGCACCCCACCTCGCGCGGATCGACAGCATCACCCCGGCCGAATGGGGCAGGTTCGGCAAGCGCGGCCGCCTGGAGAAGACGCCGTTCACCTCCCCGATCACCGATTTCTACCTCACCAACCCGATCGCACGGGCGTCGCGGATCATGCAGCAGTGCAGCAGCGAGATCCTCCAGCCCCTGACCGAGAAGGGCACCGGGACCCATGGCTGAGATCTTCTGGGGCACGATCTGGCCGCTCATTCTGCTGGTCGTCTACATCCTGGTGATCGTCGTGCCGCTGCTGGTGGCGGTGGCCTATGTCACCTACGCGGAGCGCAAGATCATCGGCGGCATGCAGCTCCGGCAGGGGCCGATGTTCGTGGGGCCCTACGGGCTGCTGCAGCCGCTGGCCGACGGCGCCAAGCTGTTCTTCAAGGAAACGGTGATCCCCACCCGCGCCAACAAGGGCGTGTTCCTGATCGCCCCCATGATCACCTTCATCCTGGCGCTGATCGGCTGGGCGGTGATCCCCTTCAGTGCCACCCTGGTGCTGGCCGACATCAATGTCGGGATCCTCTATCTGTTCGCGGTCAGCTCGCTCGGGGTCTACGGCATCATCATGGCCGGCTGGGCCTCCAATTCGCGCTACGCCTTTCTCGGGGCGCTGCGCTCCTCGGCCCAGATGATCTCCTACGAGATCGCCATGGGCATGATCATCATCAGCGTGCTGCTGACCGCCGGCTCGCTCAATCTCTCGGACATCGTCCGCGCCCAGGCGGAGCAGGGCTGGTACGCCTTCTGGCATTTCCCGATGTTCATGATCTTCCTGGTCGCGATCCTCGCCGAGACCAACCGGCTGCCCTTCGATCTGCCGGAGGACGAGGCCAGCCTGGTGACGGGCTACAATGTCGAGTACTCCTCGATGACCTTCGCGCTCTTCTTCCTCGGCGAATATGCCAACATGATCCTGATGAGCGCGATCGCCTCGATCCTGTTCCTCGGCGGCTGGCTGCCGCCCTTCGAGGTGGCGCCGTTCACCTGGATCCCCGGACCGATCTGGCTGATCCTCAAGATCTGCGCCATCCTGTTCGTCTACATCTGGGCGCGGGCGACGCTGCCGCGCTACCGCTACGACCAGCTCATGCGTCTCGGGTGGAAGGTGCTGCTGCCGGTCTCCTTCGGCTGGCTGGTGCTGACCGCCGGGGTGCTGGTGGCGTTCGATCTGGTGCCGGGCTGAGAGCGCGGCGGAGGGAGGGGCGACAGTGCAACTCGACCAACTCGCGCGAACCGTGCTCTGGGAGGAGCTCGTCAGGGGCTTTTCCCTGACCCTGCGCTATCTGTTCCGGCGCAAGGTGACCCTCAACTATCCCTACGAGAAGGGGCCGCTGTCGCCGCGCTTTCGCGGCGAACACGCGCTCCGGCGCTATCCCAGCGGCGAGGAACGCTGCATCGCCTGCAAGCTCTGCGAGGCGATCTGCCCGGCCCAGGCCATCACCATCGAGAGCGAACCGCGGCCCGACGGCAGCCGGCGTACCACCCGCTACGATATCGACATGACCAAATGCATCTATTGCGGCTTCTGCGAGGAGGCCTGCCCGGTGGACGCCATCGTCGAGGGGCCGAACTTCGAATTCGCCGCAGAGACGCGGGAGGAGCTTTTCTATACCAAGGAGAAGCTCCTCGAGAACGGCGAGCGCTGGGAGCGCGAGATCGCCATGAGGCTCGAGGCCGATGCACCCTATCGCTGAAGCCACGCCCCGAACGATGCAAGATCCGGCACCCGAACGGACGGTCCGCTCATGATCCTGGCCCAGCTCGTCTTCTACCTTCTGGCCTTCGTCACGGTGGCGGCGGCGGTGATGGTGATCGCCGCCAGGAACCCGGTCCATTCCGTGCTCTTCCTGATCCTCGCCTTCTTCAACTCGGCCGGTCTGTTCATCCTGCTCGGGGCCGAGTTCATCGGCATGCTGCTGGTGGTGGTCTATGTGGGCGCGGTGGCGGTACTCTTCCTGTTCGTGGTGATGATGCTGGACATCAATTTCGTCCAGCTCAGGGAGGGCTTTCTCCAGTATCTGCCGGTGGGGGCGCTGGTCGGCGTCATTCTGCTGGTGGAGCTCGGTCTGGTGTTCGGCAGCCTGGCCATGGAGCCGGCGATGGGGGTGGCGGCCGCGGCCACCACCGCGCAGGGGGTCGGGGTGAGCAACACCGAGGCCATCGGCCGGCTGCTCTACACCGACTATTTCTACCTCTTCCAGACCGCCGGCATCGTCCTGCTGGTGGCGATGATCGGCGCCATGACCCTGACCATGCGGCACCGTCCGGACGCCAAACGGCAGGATATCGGCCGGCAGGTGCGGCGGCGGCGGAGCGAGACCCTGGAGGTACGCAAGGTGCCGCCGCGTACGGGCATTTGAGGAGGATCGAGGGGTGCCGGTTCCGCTTTCCCACTATCTGACGCTGGCGGCCATCCTGTTCACGATCGGGGTGTTCGGGATCTTCGTCAATCGCAAGAACGTGATCATCATCCTGATGGCCATCGAGCTCCTGCTGCTGGCGGTGAACATCAATTTCGTCGCCTTTTCCGCATATCTCGGCGATCTCGCCGGCCAGATCTTCGCCATCTTCGTGCTCACCGTGGCCGCCGCCGAAGCGGCGATCGGCCTCGCCATCGTCCTCGTCTACTTCCGCAACCGCGGCAGTATCGAGGTCGAAGACATCAACCTGATGAAGGGCTGAGGATGCTGTACGTCCTCCTCGTCTTCTCGCCGCTGCTGGGCGCCATCATCGCCGGCCTGTTCGGCCGCC
>CAYYZI010000003.1:0-26406 GCA_964475675.1 uncultured Geminicoccaceae bacterium | reverse complement strand
GGCCGGCCCCCCAAGAGCAGTCCGCAGCAGCGCCGCCTGCGGGCCCTCGAACTGTTCTGGCGCAAGGGCTACGGCGAGGTGACGGTGGCCGATCTCGCCGCCGGGGCCGATCTCAACCGCTTCGCCCTCTACGCCCGTCACGGCGGCAAGGAGGGGCTGTTCCGGGAGGTCCTGGAGCTCTATCGCGAGCGGATCATGGCCCGCTTCACGGCGCCGCTCGATCGGCCCGATGCCGGTCTCGGTGCCGTCCATGCCTTCTTCGCCCAGTTCCGCACGCGGATGGCCGATCCGCGCAGCCGTCTCGGCTGCCTGGTCTGCACCACCCTCGCCGAGGGGCCGCTCGCCGATCCCGAGCTGCAGCGGCAGATGGTGGCCACCGTGGAGAGCCTGTGCGATCGCTTTCGCCGGGCCTTGGAGCGCGCCCGGGAGCGGGGCGAGATGGATCCAACGCGGGATCCCCGCCGGCTCGCCGAGCATCTGACGGTGGCCCTGCTGGGGCTGATGACCGCCCTGCGCAGCCCGCTGCCGCGAAGTTTCGTCGCCCATCACATCGAGACCGTCCTGCAATTCGTCGAATCCCTCGCCCTCGGGAGCATCGCGCCTCCCGCCGACCTTCCCGAAAGGACAAGCAGATGGCCACGAGCTGGAGAATGACCCTGCCGCCGGTGACCCTGGAGAATGCCGATGCCGAAGCCCGCCCGGTGCTCGAGGAGGCCCGCCACCGGCTCGGCTTCATCCCCAACATGTACGCCAACATGGCCAACGCCCCCGGACTGCTGTCCACCTATCTCCATGGCTATCAGCTGTTCCGCGAGCATTCGGGCTTCACCCCGGCCGAGCAGGAAGTGATCTTCCTGACCATTTCCCGGTTCCATGCCTGCGAATACTGCATGGGCGCCCACAGCATGATCGCCACCAACAAGTCGGGGGTGCCGCAGGGGGTGCTCGCCGCCCTGCGCGAGGACCGGCCGCTGCCCGACACCAGGCTCGAGATCCTGTCCCGCTTCACCCGGCGCATGGTGGAAAGGCGCGGGCTGGTGGAGGAGGAGGATGTGCGGCCGTTTCTGGAGGCCGGCTACAGCCAGCGCCAGATCCTGGAGATCGTGCTGGCGATCGCCGTCAAGACCCTGAGCAATTACAGCAATCATCTGTTCCACACCGAACTCGACCGGGTCTTCGCCCCCTTCGCCTGGCAGGAAAGGAGCGAACAGCCCGCCTGATCCGCGCTGTCGCGGATCCTCTCGCTTTCCCGGGCGGGCCGATGGGCGTAGTCTTGAAAAATCGCCCCGATCCCGGAGAGCGGTGATGCTCTGTTCCGCCTGCGGCGCCGACAATCTCGCCGGGCGCCGCTTCTGTCTCGCCTGCGGGCAGGCGCTGGCCGGCCCCTGTCCGCAATGCGCCTTCCTCAACGAGCCCCAGGCACGTTTCTGCGGCGGCTGCGGCCTGCCGCTCGAGAAGGGCCCGGGCGCCGCCGATCGGGAGCGGGAGCCGCCGCGCGAGCGACGCCACGCGGTGGTGCTGTTCGCCGACCTCGCGGGATATACTCGCCTCTCGCGCAGGCTCGATCCCGAAGCCCTGTCCGATCTGATGGATCGCGTCTTCACCGTCCTCGATGCCATCGTCACCGGCCACGGGGGGCGCGTCGACAAGCATATCGGCGACTGCGTGATGGCCGTCTTCGGTGCCCCGCTGGCTCATGGCAACGAGCCCGAGCGGGCAGCGGCGGCGGCCCTCGCCATGCATCAGGCGATGCCCGAACTGAGCCGGAGCAGCGGCCACGAGCTGGCGCTCCATATCGGCATGGCCAGCGGACAGGTGCTGGCCGGAGAAAGCGGCAGCGACGCCCATCGCCAGTACACGGTGACTGGCGATGCCGTGAACCTCGCCGCCCGGCTGACCGACCGGGCGGCCGGGGGTCAGACCCTGCTGGCCGCTCCGCTCGCCCGCCTGATGCCCGAATCGCTGACCCTGGCGCCGGCCGGAGAGCTCGAACTGCAGGGTTTCGAGACCGCGGTGGAGGCCTTCCTGCTGGCCGGCCGGGAAGATTCCCCGAAGCCTCGCCGCCATCCTCTCGTCGGCCGCGATCTCGAGCAGCGCCAGCTCGACAATCTCCTCGATGCCTGCCGCCAGGACGGGCAGGGCCAGCTCGTCGTGCTGCGTGGCGAGGCCGGCATCGGCAAGACGCGGCTCGTCGAGGCGCTGCTGGAACTGGCCTCGGCGCGCGGTTTCGCCACCCATTGCGCCCGGCTGCTCGATTTCGGCGATGGCCGGGCGGATCCCCTGGCGGCCCTCGCCCGCAGCCTGCTCGGGCTCGAGGAAGAGGTGGATGCGACCGATCTCCCGACCGGGCTCGAAGAGGACCGTCCACTGGACGAGGAGGAGCAGATCTTTCTGGGCGTGCTGCTGCGGCTCGCGCTGACACCGGCACGGCAGCGGCTCTACGATGCCATGGACAATGCCACCCGGCGGGAGGGGCAGAAGGCGGCGGCCGCCCTGCTCCTCGAACATGCCGCCCGGAAGCGGCCGCAACTGCTGATCGTCGAGGATCTGCACTGGGCGGATCGGACATCCACCATCCCCGAACTCGCCGCCCTCGCCGGGGCGCTGACCGTGTTGCCGGTGCTGCTGGTGCTGACCACCCGCCTCGAGGGCGATCCGCTCGATCGGGCCTTTCGCGTGCGTACCGGCGGCTGCCCCCTGACCCTGATCGATCTCGGCCCCCTGCGTACCGCCCATGCCCAGGCCCTGGCCGCCGCACTCGCGCCCGAAAGCCCGGCTCTCGTCGCGCGCTGCATCGCCCGGGCGGCCGGCAATCCGCTCTATCTCGAACATCTCCTGCGGCATGCTCTGGAGGGCGAGGAAACGAGCCTGCCCGGCTCGGTACAGGGCCTCGTCCAGGCCCGCATCGACGCGCTGGATGCCGAGGACAAGCGGGCCGTGCAGGCGGCCTCCATCCTCGGCCAGCACTTCCCCGAGGCCGTGCTGCACCTGCTGGTCGGAGACGACAGCTACGATATCGAGCGGCTCGCCAACCGGCTGCTGCTGCGACCCCAGGGGGCGAACTGGATGTTCACCCATGCCCTCGTCCGTGACGGCGTCTATGCGACCCTGACCCGGCAGCGGGCACGCCGGCTACACGCAGCGGCGGCGGCCTGGTATGCGGGGCGGGATCCGCTCCTCCATGCCGAGCATCTGGGTCGGGCGGGAGCCGCCGGGGCGGCCGAAGCCTTTCTCGAGGCGGCCCGGATCGAAGCCGCCTCCCATCGCTCCGAACGCGCGCTGGCCCGGATCGAAAAGGGACTCGCTCTGGCCGCGGAGGACGCGCAGCGCTGCCGCCTGCTGCTGGCCAGAGGGGCATTGCTGCACGATCTCGGCAGGATGGCGGAGGCGCTCGAGGCCTACCTCCAGGCTTTCGCCCTGGGCGAGGCGGCGGCGGAGCGCTGCCGGGCCAGGATCGGTATCGCCCGTGTCAAGCGCGTGATCGAGGATGTCGAAGGGGCCTTCGCCGATCTCGCCGAGGCCGAACGCTTCGCCATCGCCGCCGATCTCGGCCGGGAGCGGGCCGAGATCCGTTTTCTTCGCGGCAACCTGCATTTTCCGCGGGGCGAGGCCGAGGCCTGCGAGCACGCCCATGGCCAAGCCCTGGCGCTGGCCCGGCGCTTCGGCGCACGGGAAATCGAGGTCCAGGCCCTGGGCGGGCTCGGAGATGCCGCCTACATGCGCGGTCGCATGGCCAGCGCCCATCGCCATCTGTGCGACTGCGTGGAACTCGCCCGCCGCCGCGGCCTGGCCCGCATCGAAGTCGCCAATTTCGCCCAGACCGCCCATACCCTGCTCTATCTCGGCAGCCAGAAGGAGGCCCTCGCTCGCGCCCGGGAGGCGGCGTCGCTGGCGATGCGGATCGGCCATGGCCGGGCCGAGATCAACGCCCGCGTGGCGGCGCTTTTCGCCCTCTTCCATCTCGCCGAACCCGGGCGGCTGCGGGAGGAGGCCGCGGTGCTGGAAGCCGCCATCGCCCGCATCGGTGCCGAGCGCTTCGAGCAGGCACGGCTGCTCTATCTCGGCCTCGCCGCCCGCAGCGAAGGCGCCATCGACGAAGCGCAGCACCTGTTCACGGCCGGGCTGGAGGTGGCCGAGCGGACCCGCAGCATGGGTTTTCACGGGCCGCAGATCCTCAGCGCACTGGCCTCCGTCGCCGGGGATCGCGAAGAGCGGGACGCCTTTCTCGACCAGGCCGATGCCCTGAGCGCAGCCGGCTGCGTCGGCCATGTCCAGCTCCGCTTCTATCCCGATACCATCGATTTCATGCTGCGCGCCGGCGAGATCGAGCGCGCGCTTTCCTACGCCGATCGCCTGGAGGCCTTCACCCGGGAGGAGCCGCTGCCCTGGAGCGATTTCTTCGTGGCCCGGGCGCGCCTCCTGGCAGCGGCCCGGCGGAACGGTCTCGACGAGGAAACCCGGGGCGGGCTGGAAACACTCCGGGCCCGGGCCGAGGCCCTCGAGCTGCGCCACAGCCTGCCCCTGATCGAAGAGACCCTGGCCGCCTGAGCCTTGTCACCCGGGCACCCCACGCTCCGCCCAGCCGGCGAATTCGGGCGGGATGATGGAGCGCAGAGCCTTCTCCAGGGTTTCGGCCGGAAGATTCCCCTCGCGAAAGGCGGCGATGGTTCCGGCCTGCTTGAGGACGATGGTGCGCAGCGCCGCCTCCAGAAAGCCGGCCTTGATGCCGGGCAGCTCCGCGAGTTCCTCGAGATCGGTGCGGCGCGGCACATAGAGGGCGCGGAACCCCTCCCCTTCCCGCAGCAGCACCAGATTCTCGGTGGCCCGCGGCCCGCAGCATGCCCGCCAGCCGGCGGCGAGCGCGGTGATGCGCGCGATCAGCTCGTCGCGATCGCCGGCGAGCCGCACCACCCCGCCGAAGATCCCCTCGCCCGGCAGGCGGAGGACGGGGAAGATCCCGGGATCGGGGCAGGCCAGCAGATGGAAATGGCGATGGCCGGTGACCGAGGCTCCGGCTCCCGCCCCGTTGAAGCCGGCCAGCATGCGGGGTGCCTGGGCGAGCAGGTCGAACATCGCCGCCAGCAACCCGGTGAAGGCGGCATCACCTTCGAGCCGCTGGGGAAGATGGCGGCGACTGGCGATGGTCCACTGATCGGCCTCGGTGTAGCGGGCCGGCGAGGGAGCGGCACGAAACGCTCCGGCCGCGAGCTCGACCGTGAGGAGCATCTGGGCATAGGGAAAGTCGCAGAGCGGACAGAGCGGGCGATCCTCGAGCGGCGGCAAGGGCGCCGCCGCGTTGGGATCGGCCCGGCGCGGGTTCTCCACCACCCGGATCGGCAGCATCCCGCCCGAAGTGACTTCCCGCGAGGGAATGGCGATCCGCTCCGGCAGGAAGCCGCTCAGCCGGCTGGCTTCGATGGCCAGTTCCAGCCGTGCCGCGAGATGCGGACAGCGGCTCCGGGCGAGCAGGTCGAATACCGCCATCGCCGCCGCATGTGCGGCATGCACCGCTTCCGGGGCCACCCGATCGGCTTCCCTCTTCATGCCGCTTCTCCGCAGTTGTTCCACGCCTCTTCCCTTGCCCCGTCCGGCCGGCGGCGCCACAACCGGACCCACCCGACAGCCATGCAGGGAGGCAGGAGATGACGCAAGCCAAGGTGGCTCTGGTGACCGGCGCCGGCAGCGGCATCGGCGCGGCGACGGCAGAGGCTCTGGCGGCCGCCGGCTTCGGCGTGGTACTGGCCGGCCGGCGCCGGGAGGCGCTCGAGGAGGTGGCGGGAAGGATCACCGCCGCGGGCGGCGAGGCCCGGCCGGTGCCCACCGATATCACCGATCCGGCTTCGGTGCGGGCGCTGTTCGCCGAAATCGAACGGCGTTCCGGCCGGCTCGATCTCCTGTTCAACAATGCCGGCATCGGCGCCCCCGCGGTGCCGCCCGACGAGCTCTCCCTCGAAGACTGGCATGCGGTGGTGGCGACCAATCTCAATGGTGCCTTCTACTGCGCCCGGGAGGCCTTCGGCCTGATGCGCCGACAAAAGCCCCGGGGCGGGCGGATCATCAACAACGGCTCGATCTCCGCCCACAGCCCGCGCCCCTTCTCCGCCCCCTACACCGCCACCAAGCATGCCATCACCGGGCTCACCCGATCGCTGGCCCTCGACGGGCGGGCCTTCGACATCGCTTGCGGTCAGATCGATATCGGCAATGCCGCCACCGAAATGACCGAACGCATGGCCGAAGGGGTGCCGCAGGCCGACGGTTCGGTACGCCCGGAACCGCGCATGGACGTCCGTCGGGTGGCCGAGGCGGTGGTCTTCATGGCCGGGTTGCCGCTCGAGGAGAACGTCCTGTTCATGACCATCATGGCCACCCGCATGCCTTTCGTCGGTCGCGGATGAGACCGCCTCAGTAGCGCCAGCCGCCCTGCATGGCGCCCATCATGCCGAACATCCCGGCCATGCCGAACAGGAGGCCGAGCACCGCGAAGATCAGCATCACGAGGGCCACGATCCCCATCAGGATGAAGAAGGTACGCAGCTTGCCCAGCGAGCGGAGGAAGGATTCCCGATCCCCCTGCAGGCCCGCGCTCTCCACCGCGGTCGCCGCCTGATAGAGCAGCACACCGGCCCAGATCGGCAGCCAGGCGACGAGAATGCCGACGATGCTCAATGCCGTCAGCACCCCCTGGACGATCAGCAGAATGCCGAGAAACTTCATCCAGCCGCGCGCCTGGAAAAGCGGCATGCCGATCTCCCGGATGAATTCCTTCTGATCCTCGGCCATGATCCTCTCCCGATTTCCACATGATCCGGTGGGGTTCTCCGCTCTGGTTATCACAGTCGCCGGCCGGCCTCGATCGGCTTGCGGGGAGCGGCGGCTTCTTCGGCGAGGGCTGTTGCCCGGCCGTTGCCGGATTGACGATCCCGCCGGGGCCGCCCACAAGCCGGCCGAGCGAGGCCCGCGGGAGCCGGAACCATGTCGCATCCCCTGACCGTGCTGACGGGAACCGCACCGCCCTGGATCATGGGCGTGCTCAATGTCACCCCGGATTCCTTCAGCGATGGCGGCCGCTACGACAGTTTCGAGGCGGCCCTCGCCCGGGCCCGGGAAATGCATGCCGAGGGGGCCTCGATCATCGATATCGGCGGTGAATCGACGGCTCCCGGCAGCCGGCCGCTGGCGGCGGCGGAGGAGCTCGCCCGCATCCGGCCGGTGGTCGCCGCCCTGGCCCCGGAAATGCCGCTTTCCCTCGACACCTATCACGCCCGCACCGCCGCGGAATGCCTCGCCCTGGGGGCGCGGATCATCAACGATGTCTCGGCTCTTCGGGCCGATCCGGCGCTGGCGCGGGTGGTGGCCGAAGCGGGGGCGGTGCTGGTGATGATGCACGCCAAGGACGGTCCCCTGCCCCATGCCACCGATCGCCCCGCGCATTACCGGGATCCGGTCGAGGAGATCGCCGGGTTCCTGCTGCGACGGGTGGAGGTGGCGCTCGCCGCCGGCATCGCCGCCGAAAACATCCTCCTCGATCCCGGCTGGGGCCGTTTCGTCAGCCTCGATCCCGCCCATTCCTTCGAGCTGCTGCGGCGCTTTCAGGAGCTCGCCGCCCGCCTCGCCCCCTTCCCCCTGGCCGTGGGAGTCTCGCAGAAGGGGTTTCTCGGGGTGCCGATGGCCGAGCGCCCTCCCCTTTCCCAGCTCGCGGCACTGCATGCGCTGGAGCGCGGGGCGGCACTGGTGCGCACCCATCATCCGCGGATGATGCGCCAGTTCCTCGAGCTGGCCGACAGCATGGGACGGGATTTCCCGGCCCGGGCCCGCTATCCCGCCGGATCGACGTGAAGATCCGGGGATTCCAGCGCTGCCAGCAATTCCCGGGCGCTGCGACCAAGCACCGGATGGCGCCAGTCGGGCCAGATCTCGACCAGGGGTTCCAGTACGAAACGGCGCTCCTGCATGCGGGGATGGGGCAGCACCGGATCGGGTCCGTTCCGGACGAGCCCGTCGAGGGCGATCAGATCGAGATCGATCCGCCGCGGTTGCCAGGGGCGTCCCTCGGCAGCGCGATCGCGCCCCAGCGCCCGTTCGGTCGCCTGCAGCCGGGCGAGGATCGCGGGCGGCGCCAGAGAGGTTTTGAAAACGGCCACACCGTTCAGGAAAGGCGGATGCCAGACGGCCTCGTCCTCGGGATGCAGGAGGGCTTCGGTCTCGATCCAGGCGGAACGGGCGGCGAGCGGGCCGAGCCCCTCTTCCAGCATCGCCAGGGCCCGCTCCAGGGTCGCCCGCCTGGGGCCGAGATTGGCACCGAAGGCAATCACCGCCCGCGCCGGCGCGGAGGGCTTCAAGACGCTTCTCCGTCGCGCAGGGTCTGACGCAGCGGCCGCACCTTGTGTTCCAGATGGCGGGCCAGAGTGGCGGCCAGGGCGGCACCGTCGCGGGCCTTGAGATGGCGCAGGATCTCCTCGTGCTCGGCGACCGCCTCGCGCCAGCGCTCGGGGGCCAGGTTGGCCATGTAGCGATAGCGCCGGATATGGGCGTTGAGGCCCTGATAGGTGTCGGACAGGACGGGATTGCGGCAGGCCCGCATGATGGCGAAATGGATCGCCTGGTTGGCGAGGAAGTATTTGCGCAGATCGCGGCGGGCATAGGCGCTCAGCATGTCGTAATGGAGCGCCTCGATTTCGCGCAGCTCCTCCTCGCCGATGCGCTCGGCGGCGAGCCGGCCGGCCAGATGTTCGAGGGCGGCCATCACCTCGACGGTGCGTTCCAGTTCCTCGAGACTCAAGGGCGCCACCCGGGCTCCCCGATGCGGCTCCAGCAGCACGAGCCCCTCCCGCGCCAGCAGGCGGAAGGCCTCGCGCAGGGGCGTGCGGGAGATGCCCAGCCGGGCGGCCAGCGCCGTCTCCATCAGCCGCTCTCCCGGCGCCAGCACCCCCTCGACGATCAGTTCGCGCAGCCGGGCCGCCGCGGTCTCGCTCAGAGAACGCCGCTGCGGGAGGGACGCCCCCGCTTCTCCGCGCTCGCTTTCCATCCTCATGCGAGGTGCTCCGCCATCACCCGCAGGGCGTGCAGGGCCTCGCGCCCGGTGCCGTCGCGGATCTGCTGACGGCAGCTCGTACCGTCGGCGACGATGATCGCCTCGGGGGCAGCGCGGATCGCCGGCAGGAGATCGAGCTCGGCCATGCGCATGGAAATCTCGAAGGTTTCCCGGCGATAGCCGAAGGCCCCGGCCATGCCGCAGCAGCCGGATTCGATCATGCGCACCTCCACTCCCGGCAGCCGCCGCAGCATCTCCACCGTATCCGCGGCCACCCCGAAGGCCTTCTGATGGCAATGGCCGTGCACCAGGATCCTCCGTTTTTCCGCCCTCGGGCTCCTTCCGGGATCGATCCGCTCCTTGAGAAAACTCGTACAAAGCATGGCCATTTCACCGATTTTCGTACTGTCCGCACCCGGCAGCAGGACCTGCAGCTCGTCCCGCAGGGTGAGCAGACAGGCGGGCTCCAGGCCGAGAATGGGCAGCCCTTCGGCGGCCAGCGGCGCCAGCGTCTCCACCAGCCGCCGCATCTCCGCCCGGGCCTCCTCGATCATCCCGGCCGCCAGCCAGGTGCGTCCGCAGCACAGGGGACGCCCGTCCCTCGCGCCCGGCAGCAGGGGAGTCACCCCGACCCGCCGCAAAAGCTTCCAGGCGGCGTCCAGATTGGCGGGCTCGAAATAGCGGTTGAAGGTGTCGGCGAACAGTACCGTCCGCTCCCCGCCCTCTCCTTGCGGCTCTCCGGCGGGCGGGCGCCAAGGGCGGCGAAAGCGCGGCAGCGGCCGGCGGCGGTCGAAACCCAAAAGCCGTTCGCGCAGGATGCCGGCACCGGGCAGGGCATCGGCCAGATCGAGGAGCGGGCGGAACTTCGCCGCCGTTCCCGCCCAGCGCGGCAGCCCGGCCAGCAGCCGCTCGCGCAGGGGCCGGCGGTGCGCTTCGTAATAGTGGCTCAGTGCCTCGATCTTCATCCGCGCCATGTCGACCCCGGTCGGACATTCCCGCCGGCAGGCCTTGCAGGAAACGCAGAGGGAAAGGGCCTCCAACAGCTCCTCCGAGGCGAGCCCCCCTTCCCCCGCCCGGCCGGTCAGCAGGTGACGGAGGAGATTGGCGCGGCCGCGGGTGAGATGCTTCTCCTCCCGGGTCACCCGATAGGAGGGACACATCACGCCGCCCGCCAGCTTGCGGCAGGCGCCGTTGTTGTTGCACATCTCCACCGCCGCCAGGAAACCGCCCCATTCGCCCCAGTCGAGCCGGGGCTCGAGCGGCAGCGGGCGATACTCGGGCGGGTAGCGCAGGAGATTGCGGTCGTCCATGCGCGGCGGCCGGACGATCTTGGAAGGGGCGGTATTCAGCACCCCTTCGGGATCGAACAGATCCTTGATCTCGGTGAAGGCTCCCACCAGCCGACCGCCCAGCACCCGCTCGTGGAATTCGGAGCGGACGATGCCGTCGCCATGCTCGCCGGAGTGGCTGCCGCGAAAGCGGCGCACCAGATCGATCGCCTCCTCGGCGATCGCCCGCATCTTCCCCACCTCCACCGGATCCTTGAGATTGAGCACGGGGCGGACATGCAGGCAGCCCACCGCGGCATGGGCGTACCAGGTGCCGCGGGTGCCGTGGCGGGCGAAGACCGCATCGAGCGCCTCGGTGTATTCGGCGAGATGTTCGAGCGGCACCGCGCAGTCCTCGATGAAGGAAACCGGTTTCCGATCTCCCTTCATCGACATGACGATGTTGAGGCCGGCCTTCCTGAGCTCCCAGATCTCGCCCTGCAGGGCGGGCTCGGTGACGTCGACGACGGCTTCGGGCAGGCCGCGATCGGCCAAGAGCTCCCCGAGCCGGGCGAGGGCACGCTCCAGGGGCGCCCGCTCCTCGCCGGCGAACTCCACCAGATAGAGGGCCTCCGGCCGGCCGCGCAGGAACTTCGGCAGGAGACCGCGAAACTCCGGCATGCCGGCGGCGAGATCGAGGATCGTGCGGTCCACCAGCTCGACCGCGGTGGGGCCGAGACCGACGATGTCTCCGGTCGCCTCCATGGCTTCCCGAAAGCCGGGAAAATGGCACACCCCCAGCACCTTGTGGCGCGGCAGGGGATGCAATTTCAGGGTGATGCGGCGAAACAGGGCGAGGGTCCCCTCGGAGCCCACCAGCAGGCTGGCGAGATTGAACGCCCCTTCGGGATCCACCCGGTTCAGGGTGTAGCCGGCGACGTTGCGCGAGCTCTTCGGCCAGCGGGTCCGGATCTCTTCCACCTCGCGGGCGGCGATGGCCCTGAGGGCGGTGGCGATTTCCCCGAGCCTGCCCTCCGGCTGCGGGGATCCCGGGGGCGGAACCGGGCCGCAGTCGAGACGGGTGCCGTCGGCGAGGGTGGCCTCGATCGCCAGCACATTGTCCACCGACACCCCGTAGCGCAGCGAGCGCGCGCCACAGGCGTTGTTGGCGGCCATGCCGCCCAATGTGGCGCGCGAGCCCGTCGAGATGTCGACCGGATAGAACAGGCCGCTGGGGCGCAGGCGTCGGTTGAGCTCGTCGAGTACGAGACCGGGCTCGACGGTCACCGTCATCGCTTCGGTATCGACCGGCCCCATCGCCGTCATGTGCCGGGAGCAGTCGAGAATCAGCGCCCGCCCCACCGTCTGGCCGGCCTGGGAGGTACCGGCGCCGCGGGCGATCACCGGCACCCCCGCTTCCCGGGCGATGGCGAGGGCCGCTTCGAGATCGCTCTCCCGTCTGGGGCAGACCACACCGATCGGCAGGATCTCGTAGATCGAGGCGTCGGTGGCGTAGCGGGCGCGGTCGGCCGGCGCGAACAGCACCTCCCCCTCGATCTCGCGGCGCAGCCGGGCGGCGAGGTCCGAACCGCCCGGCCGGCGCCGGGCGAACTGCGACGGGGTCTGGGCCAAGGCCGGCTCCTTCCGGTCAGACTTCACGGGATTTTGCATGCAATGTCTGCCCGATCATAGCGCCTTTCGGCGGCACCCCACAAATCACTTGATTTTTCCCGTCCGAAAGGACAGGCTCGGGTACAAAGGTTGCATACAATCCTGACGACTCGCAATCCATGTCATGCCGGGGGAGGCGGACATGCCGGAGCGTCGTGCCGGACGCCATTTTCTGCAGATCCCGGGGCCGACCAATGTCCCGGACCGCATCCTGCGGGCCATGGACTACCCCACCATCGACCATCGCGGGCCGAGCTTCAAAGCGCTGGCCCGCACCGTGCTCGAGGGCATCCGCCGGATCTTCCGCACCCGCGGACCGGTGGTGATCTATCCGGCCTCCGGCACCGGCGCCTGGGAAGCGGCGCTCGCCAACAGCCTCGCTCCCGGCGACCGGGTACTGATGTTCGAGACCGGGCATTTCGCCACCCTCTGGCGGGAGATCGCCCGCCGGCTCGGTCTGGAGCCGATCTTTCTCGAATCCGACTGGCGCAGTGGCGCCGATCCCGAGGCCATCGCCCGTGCCCTGGCCGAGGACCGGCAGGCACGCATCAAGGCGGTGTGCATCGTCCACAACGAGACCTCGACCGGGGTCACCAGCCGCATCGCCGAGATCCGCGCGGCCATCGACCGGGTCGGCCATCCCGCCCTGTTCATGGTGGATACCATCTCCTCGCTGGCCTCGATGCCCTACGAGCACGAGGCATGGGGGGTGGATGTCACGGTGGGCGGCTCGCAGAAGGGGCTGATGCTGCCCCCCGGTCTCTCCTTCAACGCCATCAGCGACAAGGCCCTGGCCGCCCATCGCGCAATCCCCCGGCGGGCGGCCTATTTCGACTGGACGGCGATGCTCGAGGCCAATGCCGAAAACGTCTTTCCCTACACCCCGGCGACCAATCTCCTCTACGGCCTCCGGGAGGCCATCACCATGCTGGAGGAGGAGGGGCTGGAGAACGTCTTCGCCCGCCATGCCCGCCATGCGGCGGCCACCCGGGCGGCGGTCGAGGCCTGGGGGCTCGAGGTCCTGTGCCGGGATCCGCGGGAATATTCCAGCAGCCTGACCGCCGTGCGCCTGCCCGAAGGCTTCGATGCCGACCGCCTGCGGGCGCACATTCTGGAGCGTTTCGATCTTTCCCTCGGCAACGGCCTCGGCCGTCTCCGGGGTCGGGTGTTCCGCATCGGCCATCTCGGCGATTTCAACGATCTCATGCTGATGGGAACCCTCTGCGGGATCGAGATGGGGATGCGGGAATTCGGCATCCCGCTCGCCGGCAGCGGTGTTGCCGCGGCCATGGAGCATCTGTCTTCGAAGCGGAGCGGGGCGACGGCCGGCTAGCGGCCGCGCTCCACCAAACCAGGGAGGTCCATCATGCGCAAACGGCTGTTCGCTACGGTACTCGCGGCGGCTCTGGGGTTCGCCCTCTCCGGCGAGGCCCGGGAACTCAAGTTCGGCCATGTCGGGGCGCCGGGATCGCTGTTCGATCTCTCGGCCAATGCCTTCGCCGAACTGGCCAACAAGCGGCTCGCCGAGGCCGGGCTCGGCGACTGGAAGATCACCGTGTTCGGCTCCAGCCAGCTCGGCAACGACAAGGAGCTTCTGCAGAAGCTCAAGCTCGGGACCGCCGACTTCTCCCTGCCCTCGACGGTGATGTCCTCGGTGGCCGACGAGTTCGGGCTGTTCGAGATGCCCTATCTGGTCAAGGACCGGGCCCATATGGCGCGGATCGAGAAGGAGATCTTCTGGAAGACCATCGCTCCCGCCGCCGAGGCCAAGGGCTACGGCATCCTGGCGGTGTGGGAGAACGGCTTCCGCCACATCACCAACAATGTCCGGCCCATCGTCGTTCCCGAGGATCTCAAGGGGATCAAGCTCCGCACCCCGCGCGGCAAATGGCGGGTGCGGATGTTCGAACTCTACGGCGCCAATCCGACGCCGATGGCCTTCTCCGAGGTGTTCGTGGCCCTGCAGACGGGGGTGATCGACGGCCAGGAAAACCCCCTCGCCCAGATCTGGAGCGCCAAGTTCCACGAGGTGCAGAAGTATCTTTCCCTGACCGGGCACGTCTACACCCCCGCCTATGTGACGGTGGGAGCCAAGAGCTGGGCCAAGATTCCCGAGGATGTGCGCGACATCATCGCTCAGGCGGCCAAGGACAACCAGGCCTTCGTCTACGAGACGGCGGCCAAGCTCGACACCGATCTGCTGGCCAAGCTCGAGGAAGGCGGGATGCAGGTCAACGAGGCCGACAAGGCGGCCTTCGTCACCGCCAGCAAGCCGATCTACGATGCCTTCGCCGAGGAGGTGAAGGGCGGTGCGGAGATGATCGCCAAGGCCCAGGCCCTCGCCGAATAGCATCCTTTCGGGGCGGGCCGCGGCCCGCCCCCTTCCGGCATCATCGGGAATCGCGCCAGCATGCTCGGGCAGTTGCGTCGCTTCTTCGAGATCGGCCTCGCGATCTTCACGGTTTCCCTGCTGCTGACCCTGACCGGCGTGGTGGTGGTGGCCGTCATCTATCGCAAGCTCGGCGCCTCGCTTTCCTGGTACGACGAGGTCGCCGTCATCCTGCTCGCCTGGATCACCTATTACGGTTCGGCCCTGGCCAGCCTGCGGCGGGCCCATATCGGCTTTCCCAACATCGTCCAGGCGATGCCCACGCCGCTGCGGCTGATCGCCGTGCTGCTGGCCGAACTGGCGGTGATCGCCTTCTTCGTGCTGCTCGCCTGGACCGGCTGGTGGGTGATGGACGTGCTCGAGGGCGATACTCTGGTGAGCCTCACCTGGGTGCCGACCAGCTTCACCCAGTCGGTGATCCCGGTCGCCTCCCTGTTCATCATCATCGCCCAGCTCCTGACCATGCCGGAGATGCTGCGGCGGGCCCTCTACGGTGACCGGCTGGGCGAGGCCCACGGCCATGTCGAGGTCGACCGGCCATGATCCTGATCTGGATGTTCCTGGGGCTGGTCGTCCTCATTCTTCTCAACGTGCCGATCGCGGTCGCCCTCGGCATCGTCGCCCTGGTGGCGATGGTCTCCAGCAGCGGCCCCGACATCCTGCCCAACATGGCGCTGGTGATGTATGGCGGCGCCACCAAATTCCCGCTGCTGGCCATTCCCCTGTTCATCCTGGCCGGCGCCATCATGAACAGCTCGGGCATCTCGCGACGGCTGATCGCCCTCGCCTCGGCCCTGTTCGGCTTCATTCGCGGCGGCCTTTCCATGGTCACCATCGGCGCCTCGCTGTTCTTCGCCGAGATCTCCGGTTCGGCGGTGGCCGATGTGGCGGCGATCGGCTCGATCCTCATCCCGGCGATGAAGAAACGCGGCTATCCCGCTCCCTTCGCGGCCGCCGTCACCTCCTCCTCGGCCACGCTGGCGGTCATCATCCCGCCCTCGATCCCGATGATTCTCTACGCGGTGATGGCCGACAGCTCGGTGGTCCAGCTGTTCGTCGCCGGCATCGTGCCCGGCCTGCTGGGCGGCCTCGGCCTGATGCTGATGGCCTGGCACTATGCCCGCCGCCACGGCCTGCCGGTGGAGCAGGTCTTCGAGCTGGCCCGACTCAGAACGGCGCTGCGCGAGGCGGGTTGGGCGCTGGTGCTGCCGGTGATCATCCTGGGCGGCATCTTCGGCGGCATCGTCACCGCCACCGAGGGGGCCGGCCTCGCCGTGCTCGCCGCCTTCGTCATCGGCATCTTCATCTATCGCGAGCTCGATCTGCCGATGCTGATCGATGCCGCCGTCGAGGGGGTGATCCAGACCGCGGTGGTGATGCTGCTGGTGGCCAGCTCGGCGCTGCTCGGCGTCTATCTCACCGAGCAGCAGATCCCGCAGAAGCTGGCGGCGGCGATCCTCGCCTTCACCACCAACAAATACGCCATCCTCGGCCTGCTCAACCTGTTCTTCCTGGCGGTCGGCCTGTTCCTGCATTCGGCGGCGGCGATCATCCTGGTGGTGCCGATCGTCATGCCGCTCATCCATCAGGTGGGCATCGACCCCATCCATTTCGGCCTGGTGGTCACCCTCAATCTCGGCATCGGCCAGCAGACCCCGCCCGTGGCCAGCGTGCTGATGACCGCCTGCTCGGTGGCCAAGGCGGATATCTGGGAGGTGAGCAAGGTCAATCTGCGCTTCGTTTCGGTGCTGCTGGTGGTGCTCCTGATCTCCACATATCTGCCGGCGGTGCCGATGGCCCTGGTCGAGCTGTTCTACCGCTGAAACCCGCTTCCGGCGGGATTGCCGAGCAGTGTTTCCAGCGCCGGGCGCGAGCGCATCACCGTCTGATAGCCCTCCTCGATGGCCTCGGATGCCCGGTGGAACTCGAACAGGCCGATCTCGCCGACCCGCGGCACCAGCACCAGATCGGGCGGATCCCCGGCCAGACGGCTTCTGGTGATGCGATCCTGCATGATCAGGATGGCGCCGTAGACCACCTCGAAATAGCCCGGGGTGAGGGTGCCGCGGCCGGTCAGCGGGCCGGCCAGGTTCTGCAGCAGCTCGCGCAGCCCCCGCGGCAGCTCCGGCACCAGCGCCTCCAGCTCCTCCTCCGCCCCTTTGTCCCCCTCGCCATTGGCCGCCCACTGGCCGTGGCGCTGCGGCAGCAGATCGCCATTGACGTTGACGGCGATGATCAGCTCCGCCCCCAGCGCCCGGCAGGCGGCCACCGGCACCGGGTCCACCAGCCCGCCATCGACCAGCCAGCGTCCCTGATGCTCGACCGGGCGCAGGAAACCGGGCAGGGCGATCGAGGCACGCACCGCCGCCAGCCAGGAGCCGTGCTCGATCCACACCTCCCGCCCGGTGGCGAAATCGGTGGCCACGGCGGCGAACGGCTTGGGCAGATCCTCGATCGGCCGATCGGGCTGCAGATATTCGAGAAAGGCCATCAGCCGCCGGCCTTCGACGATGCCGCCGCCGGCCAGTCGCACATCGAAGAAGCGCACGATCTGCCGCCAGGTCAGATGCGCCGCCCAGCTTTCGAAATCGGCGAAGCCGCCACCCACATAGAGGGCGCCGACCAGCGCCCCCATCGAGGTGCCGGCGACCATCACCGGCTCGATGCCGAGTTCCGCCAGCCCGCGCAGGATGCCGATATGGGCGAAGCCGCGCGCGGCCCCGGCCCCGAGCGCCAGACCCAGCCGCGGCGCAGGCCCCGCCTGCCGGCGCATTTCCGCCCTTCTCGCCCGTTCCCCGCTTCTGCTGCCCCTGGCCATATCCCGCCCCTGCGGCTGTCTGTCCGCGCTTCATGCCTTGCACGAAGCGCCCGCGATCCCCACACAAGATGCGTGCTGCCGCTTCCATACCGGCAATCACCTCGGGAGGAACAGGGTCATGAACGAGGAAGCCTCGGCTGCGGCGACGCAGGGCGAACCGCGTGAGACGGAGGAGCTCGAGCTCCTGAAGGAGGATCTGGCCCGCCTGCGTGCGGATATGCAGGCCCTCAAGGAGCATCTGGCATCGCTGGGCGGCAAGAAGACCGCCGAGGCCCGGGAGGCGGCGAGCGCCAAACTGGAGGCGCTGCGCGCCGAGCTCGACCGGCTCTCCGCCGAACTGGGCCTGCAGGGCCGGCAGGTGAGCCGGACCCTCGAGCAGAAGGTCCGCGAGCAGCCGGTGGTGAGCCTGCTCACCGCCTTCGGTCTCGGCTTTCTGCTGAGCCGCCTGTTCGAACGCCGCTGAGCAGCGCCGTGTCGGCTCCGCTGCTGCGCCTGGCGGCCGGCCTCTTCGGCGGCCGGGCCCTGTCGCGTCTGGGCATGCGCCTGGCGCTGCTGGCCTTCGCCGTCCTGCTGGGTCTGGCCAGCCTGGGTTTCCTGCTGGCGGCCCTCTATCTGGGGCTGGCCGCCGGACTCGGCGCTCCCCTGGCGGCCCTCTTTTCGGGGCTGATCCTGGCCCTGGTGGCGATCATCGTCTTCCTGCTCTCCTCGCGCCTGCCCGCGCCCACCCCGCCCGCCGGCGAGGCGCTCGGCGCCCTCGCCCCGCTGCTGGCCGAAGGGGCCCGCAGCCGCCCCACCGAGATGCTCCTGCTGGCCCTGCTGGCGGGGATCCTGCTCGAGCAGATCGGGCGACGCTTCGGCCGCTGAGCGGAGCGTGCCGCATCCGCCGGAACCTTCCCCGGCGCGCTCGCACGCGGCTCCGCCCCCTCCCCGGGCGACGGCCGCCCCGGCCGTGCCCCGGAATCATGCCGACAGAGTAACGGTTTCTTAACCATGAAACGCGAGATTCCGACCATCGAAAGCAGATGGTCGATCCCGGATGTCCATGCGAACCGCACGCGCCCTGACCCCGATTCTGGTGATGGCTCTCACCCTGTCGGCCTGGCCGTCCGGCATTTCCCGCGGCGAGCAACGGAAGGGCGGGGACAGCGGCACCGTACCGGCGCCCGTGCTCACCATGCAGCCCAGCGGGCGGATCGACCTCGATGCACGCGGCCTGGCGACCCGTCTGTTCGGCGGCCTGCCCGACTGGCTGACCCGGGTGCGGGGGGAATTCGCCTGGGACAGCGAAGCCGGCAGCCGCTTTGCACTGGAGACCATCCAGCCGATGTGGCAGGCGCCGGAGCAGCGCCACACCCTGTTCCTCCAGGGCCGCTTCAGCGCCGCCGATGGCGAGGAGATCCTCAATCTCGGTCTGGGATGGCGCTATCTGGATCCTTCCGGAGCGGTGCTTTTCGGTATCAACGGCTTCTACGACCACAGTTTTCCCCGGGACCACCAGCGTCTCGGACTCGGCCTCGAGGCGCTGGGGCGGCACCTCACCTGGCGGGCCAACGGCTATCTCGGCATCAGCGGCTGGCGGGATGTCGCCGACAACCAAGAGGAGCGCGCGCTCGACGGGTTCGACAGCGAACTGGAGGGGCCGCTGCCCCATCTTCCATGGGCCCGGGTGGCGCTGGGCTATTCCTACTGGAAGCGCCGCACCGGCGCCGACCTGCACGGTCTGCGAAGCCGGCTGCGGCTGCAGCTCACCTCGTTCCTGGCGATCGAGGGAGGCTATGCGGTCGACCGCGAGGGGGATGCCGCCTTCGTCAAGCTGCGGCTGCGCCTCGCCGATCCCGATCGGACCGAACATGCCGCGAGCCGGAGCCTGTGGGGGCGCAGCCCCCTTCCCGCACGCGATCTTCGCCGTCACCTCCTGGATTTCGTCGAACGCAGCAACACCATCGCGGTCGAGCGTCGCAGCAAGGGCGGCGGCGGCCGGGCGCGGGTGATCGTTGCGCGGGGCTCGTGAGGGGATCATGAGACACGGATACCATCTCCTTTCCCCCCTCGTTGCGGGTGCGTTCCTGCTCCTGACCGGTGCAGCATCGGCGCAGCAGGCATTGCCGACCTGCAGCAGCGTGGCCGATCCGACCTTTACCGGCCGCTGTACGGTGAGCGCCGAAGTCTATCGTTTCACCATCCGGGAAATGCGACTTCGGGCCACCGACGGCAGCTTCGTCACCCTCGGCTCGGGCGATCGGAGCTTCGACGTCGCCCAGGTCTCGGCCGGCCAGGCGGTCGGCGATTACGCATCGGGCAGCTCCATTCCTCCCGCAACCTACAATGCCATCGTGCCCACCCTGGGGGGCACCTGGACCGTGCAGGGCGGCTACGAGCGGGCAGTCGACGGCGGCGTGCTCGGGGACTGCGTGACCACCAGCGGCGGCCATTCCACGAATCCCGCCGACAAGGGCGAGATGCCCACGGACCTCGCCGCCTTCTTCACTGCCAATCCGTCGTACATGCCGCCCGACATGCAGGTTTCGGGCAGTGATCTGATCATCACCGATACCTCCGCCAGCGGCATGCCGCTCACCGTTGCCGACGGCGATGTGATCGACTTCACCATCACCTTCGATGCCGGAAGCGGGCTCGAGTTCGAATACGCCAACGGCAGCTGTGTCGGCGCCAATATCGGTCCGCTCGGGGTCACGCTCGCCTTCACCAAACACTGAAGGTGCGCGCGGCCGAGGTGGTGCCGCCTTGCTGCTGCATGCGAGGCGCTCAGGCCGCCCCCTTCGCCTTTCTTCCGCCGCCGAACAGCAGCGTCGCGAGTCGGGCATCGCGCCCGTAGACATCGTCACGGAAATGGACGGTGCCGTCCTTCTCCACCCAGGCGGTGAAATAGGTGATGTGCACCGGCAGGGGCTGCGGCAGGCGCACCACCCGCCGTTCGCCGCTTTCGATCGCCCGCTCCAGACCGGCCCGGTCCCAGCCGGCCGGGGCCAGCAGCAGGACCGCCAGCCCGCGCGGATCGCGCAGCCGCACGCAGCCATGGCTGAAGGCCCGACGCGCCCGGCGGAACAGCTCCCGCGCCGGCGTGTCGTGCAGATAGACGTGATAGCGGTTGGGCAGCATGAACTTGAGCCGTCCGAGGGCGTTGTTGGGCCCCGGTTTCTGGCGGAAACGGTAGCGGAAATTGCGGGCGGAAACCGCGTTCCAATCGATGGTCGCCGGATCGAGAATGCGGGCATCGGCCTCCCAGCCCGACAGCAGCTCGAACCCTTCGCGCACCAGATATCCGGGATCGCTGCGCAATCTGGGCAGGATCTCCTTGACGGCGATGGAAGGCGGCACGTTCCAGTAGGGATTGAGCACGATGTAGGTCATCGGCCGGCTGAACACCGGCGTCTGGTGATAGGGGGTGCCCACCACCACCTCGGTGGTGAACACGGTTTCCTCGACGAAGGGGGTGGCGCCGCGCGCCACCATCTCGAGGGCGAAACCGGCGATGTTGACGAGGATGTAGCGGCGGCCGAGATCCGTGGGCAGCCAGCGGCGCCGCTCGAGATTGAGGATCACCTGGCGGATCCTGGCTTCGACCGGGGTGTTGAGAGCGGCCAGGGTGCGGCGGCCGACGATTCCGTCCACCTCCAGCCCGTGGCGCATCTGAAAGCGCCGGACCGCCGCCTCGAGCGCGGCATCGAACCTCCTCCCCGATGCCGCCTCCGGCGGCAGATCCCCGCTTTCCACCAGCCGCCGACGCAGAACCGCCACATTGGGATGGACCATCCCCGGCTCGAGCACCGCATCTCCGGGCACCACGGTCCAGCCGCCGCGGGCGGCGACCTCCCGTAGCTCGGCCAGCAGCCGTTTGAGGCGCAGATAGCGCGGCCCCTGCGGCGACTGGGAAGCCAGCCATACCGTCAGATTGTCGGCAGCAGCAGCCTCCCGCAGGATGATGAGCGGCGGCCGGGCACGGTCGGAGGGTGGCAGATCGGCCTTCAGATATTCGGGATCGATGCGGCCGATCCGCAGATCCCGTACATAGCGCAGCAGCGCCATGCTCATGTCGAACTCGAACTCGACCCGCCCCGCGAGGTCTCCTGTCCGGGCCAGCCGCGCCAGATGGTCGGGGCGATAGAAGGCGGGATCGAGACCTTCCCGATCGGCCGCCGCCAGGGCCGCCCGCAGTGCCGCGGCGCGCCGCGCTGCCGCGGGCGAGCCCGACCATAGCGGCCGCAGCCCGCGTTCCACGTAGAACTGCTGCAGGGCGGCGGTTTCCTCGGCCGGGGCGCGGGTCAGTTCCGCCTCGATCCGGCTCTGCAGCATTTCGGCGAAACCGGCGCGTACCGCACCCGGCAGCAGCACCAGCATCAGCAAAAGAAGGATCCGCCCGGCACGCCTCACCCGCGATTCTCCCGCTGCCGCTTCCGGAACATCTCCATGTACGGGCCAGCACCCCCGGATGCTGTCGTCAGAACCCGCCATGCGTGCTATCTCTGCGCGACACGGATCGATCATATGGAACGGGCGGCAGGGGATGCCAGATCCGCAGGATGGCCGGCACCCGCAGGGGGCGGCATCGAAGACCGAGCTTTCGATCATCGTTCCCCTCTACAACGAGGAGGACAATGTCGGGCTGCTCTACCGCGCCATCCGCGACGCGGTCCTGCCGCTGGGGCTGGCGACCGAGATCCTGTTCGTCGATGACGGCAGCCGGGATGGCACCTTCGAACGGGCGGCCGCCCTGCCTCGCCATGACGGGGTGCATCTGCGGATCATCAAGTTCCGTCGCAATTACGGTCAGACCACGGCGATGGTGGCCGGCATCGATCAGGCCCGTGGCCGCATCCTGGTGACCATGGATGGCGATCTGCAGAACGATCCCCGGGACATCCCGCTGTTTCTGGAGAAGATCGAGGAAGGCTACGATCTGGTGGTGGGCTGGCGGCGGGACCGCAAGGACCACTGGTCGCGGGTGCTGCCCTCCAAGGTCGCCAACTGGCTGATCGGCAAGGTCACCGGCGTGCCCATCAGGGACAACGGCTGTTCGCTCAAGGCCTATCGCGCCGAGCTGATCAAGCGGATCCCGCTCTATTCGGAAATGCACCGCTTCATTCCGGCGATGGCATCATTGGCCGCACCCCGCATCGCCGAGATCGAGGTGCGCCACCATCCCCGCCGCTTCGGCAGCTCCAAATACGGCTTCTCGCGCATCTACAAGGTGTTCGTCGATCTGATGGCGATCCGCACCATCCTCAGCTTCGCCCGCCACCCTTTCGCCTGGCTCGGCACCATCGGGGCGATCGCCGGCTTCCTGGCGATGCTCTATCTGCTGCTCGCCCTGCTCACGGCGAGCGCTCCCGAAGGCGGAACCACGATCGTCTGGGGCGGCCTCGCCGTGCTGCTGGGCTCGCTGGCCATCTTCTCCCTGTTCCTCGGCTTTCTCACCCACCTCATCTATGCCGGCAAGGCGCGCTATCTGACCGCCTTCGCCCATCTCTCGGTGCGGCGGGTCTGAACCCTTCGGGCCTCGCAGGGGTGGATCTCCTCTTCCGGGGATACCGCCCCGGCGGCTCCGCACCCGCCGTTCGACCGGCCGCGCAAAATCCGCATCCTGCACCTCCTCGCGATCGTCTCCGGCCGCCCGATCGGGAGCGGGGATGAAGAACCCCGGCTCGCAGCCGGCAACAGCCGGCCCGAAGAAGTGGCGGATGCGCAACTGGCTGGGCTGGCTCCTGGCGGCGGCGATCCTCGCCACCCTGCTGCTGTTTCTCGATCCCGGCGAACTGCTGCGGGCCTTCGGGCGCCTGTCCGCTTTCGAGATCCTGCTGCTGCTGGCGCTGACGACCCTCGATCGCATCCTGATGGGGGTGAAATGGGGGGTGTTGCTGCGCATCGCCGGAGTCGAGCTGTCCTGGGCCCGGATCGTCGCAGCCTATTATCAGGGGACCTTCGTCGGCATCCTGATGCCCAGCCATATCGGCGGCGATCTCCTGCGCGCCTGGCTGGTGGCCCGGGACAGCGGGATCCGCTATCCGGTGTTCGCCTCGCTGGTGATGGAACGGCTGCTGGGGTTCGTTTCGGCCATCAACTGGGCGCTCTCGGGTGCCGTGCTCCTGACCATCCGGTTCGACCCCCAGCGCTGGCCGCTCTGGCTCGGGCTCGGCCTGCTGGCGGCGCTGTCGGGCAACGGCCTGTTCGTGCTTTCCCTGCACCGCCGCACCCATGCTTTCATTCTCGCCCGGCTCGGCCGCCGGCAGCGGCTGCGAATGATCGGTATCCTCCACGAATTCTACGAATCCTATGCCCGGTTCAGTCGCGATCCCGGGCGGCTCGCGCTCAACTTCGGCCTCACCCTGTTCGAACATCTGCTGCAGATGACGATCGTCTTCATCATCGCCCTCAGCCTCGACATCACCGTCCCGGCCGCCGTCTTCCTCGCGGCAACGGCGGTCTATCTGCTGATCCTGCGCATTCCCGTCGCTCCCGATGGCTGGGGGGCGGGAGAAGCGACGGCGATCGGCGTCTTCGCGCTGATCGGCATCACCGCCGAAAACGCCTTCGCCGTGAGCGTCACCGGTCATGCGCTGATGCTGGTGGGAGTGCTGCCGGGCCTGCTCTTTTTCCTGCTGCGCCACCAGCGACCGACCGAACTCGTCGAACGGATCGAGGCGGCCGAGGAGCGCCGACCCCCGGGCTGAGAGCGGAGTTGCGTACCGGAAGCTGCGATGGATGTGGATAATGTCCGCCTTGTGGTGTTTCTCCTTGCAGTGGGGAACGGATAGGGCTTCTTCTTCCCCGGCAGAATGCACTTGTGGTATCGATCACGCCCATGGCTCGAATTGCTGACACCGGCTCCTCCGGGAGCCTCGCGAGATCCCCGGAGGCCGTCGCCCTGCAGCGGCGGGAGGATGGCAGACCGTCGCGCACCGCCGGCCCCCTGCTGGACGCCCCGCTTTCGGTGGTGGTGCTGGTCAATCGCGAGCCCGAGGACATCGCCACCCTGCATCGCGCCTATCGCGAGGCGATCCGCCATCTCGCCCCCGAGATCGAATTCCTCTACGTGGTGGACGGGCCGCTGGAGCGGGCGATCGCCGCCCTGCGCGATCTCGCTGCCAGCGGCGAGCCGCTGTCCGTGCTGACCTTTCCCAAGGCCTTCGGCGAGGCCTCCGCCCTGTCGGTGGCCTTTCGCGAGGCCCGCGGCGGCTACATCCTGACCCTGCCCGCCGAGCTGCAGGTGGAACTCGGGGAACTGCCCAAGCTCTGTGCGGCGATCACCGATGCGGATCTGGTGGTGTGCCGGCGCATCACCGAGGTACCGCTGCGCCTGGGCAAGTCCAAGAAGCTCGAATATCTGAGCCGGCTGCTGCTCGGCAGCTCCTTCGAGGATCTGCGCTGCGGGGTGCGGCTGCTGCGTCGCAGCGTCGCCGACGAGCTGGTGCTCTACGGCAACCAGCATCGCTTCCTGCCGCTCATTGCCCAGACCCAGGGCTTTCTGGTCCGGGAAGTGCCGGTGCGGGGGCGGATACGGGAAAACCGGCGGCCGCGCCTTGCCTTCAGCCTGCTGCTCGATCTCCTGACCATCTATTTCCTGCTGCGCTTCGTGCAGAAGCCGTTCCGCTTCTTCGGCGGCTTCGGCATGGTCATTCTCGGCCTCGGCGGTCTGGTCACCGCCTGGCTGGTGTTCGAGCGGCTGTTCTTCGGCATCGGTCTGGCCAACCGGCCGGCGCTCATTCTCTCCACCCTGACCATCGTGCTGGGCATCCAGATCATCGCCGTCGGGCTGATCGGCGAGATCATCGCCTTCGCCCATGCCCGCAATCTCAAGGACTACAAGATCGAGAAGATCCTCGAATAGACCGGGAGGCAGCGCCGTGCCGGGGGGCGGAATCCTCCATGCGATGCGCGAGGAGATGGCCCGCCATCCGGCCGATCCGGGGTTCCGGCATGCATGCCGGGCGGTCTGAGATGCGGATCCTCTTCTGCAACTACGAATATCCCCCGCTCGGCGGCGGCGGCGGGGTGAGCAATGCGCTCCTCGCCGAGGAGCTGGCCCGGCGTCACGAGGTCACCGTACTGACTTCCCAGGGGCTCGATCTGCCGCGATACGAGCGGCTCCGGGGAGTCGAGATCCTGCGGGCACCGGTGCTGTTCCGCAACGACCGCTCGACCGCCAATCTTCCCTCGATGCTCGCCTTCATGGTGCAGGGCACGCGGCTCGGTCGCAGGCTCCTCGCCGAGCGGCGCTTCGATGTGATCAACACCCATTTCGTGCTGCCCTCGGGGCCGGTGGGCGCGGCCCTCGCCCGTTACGGGAGGATTCCCAATGTGCTCTCCCTGCATGGCGGCGATCTCTGCGATCCCAGCAAATGGACCTCGCCGCACCGCCACGCCCCGCTCCGGCTCTGGGTGCGGCGGCTGCTGCGCAGCGCCGACCATCGGATCGGCCAGTCCTCCGACACCATCGCCAACGCCCATCGCTTCTACGATGCCGAACTGCCGATCTCCCGCATTCCCCTGGGCATCCGCCGCCCGCCGGAATGCCGTGCCGAGCGGAGTGCTCTGGGGTTTCTGCCCGAGGATGTGCTGCTGATCACGGTCGGCCGGCTGATCGCCCGCAAGGCGATCGATCAGCTGGTGGCGATGATGCCGGAGCTGCCCGCCGGCAGCCATCTTCTGGTCGTCGGCAGCGGCCCCGCGGAAGCGGAGCTGCGCAACCGGGCGGCCGCACTCGGCGTCGCCGAGCGGGTGCATTTTCCGGGATATGTGGAGGAAAGCGAGAAATATGCCCTGCTGCGGATGGCGGATCTCTATGTTTCCACCAGCCAGCACGAAGGTTTCGGCTTGGTGTTCCTCGAGGCCATGGCCTGCGGCTTGCCGGTGGTCTGCTACGACCACGGTGGACAGACGGATTTTCTCGAGCACGGGGTGACCGGCTTCCTGCTGCCGCTCAACGCCCGGGATTCCTTCCATCGGGCGGTCGCCACCCTGATCGCCGCTCCCGACCAGCGTCGGCGGATGGGGGCGGCCGGACGGCGGCGGGTCGAGGACTACTATATCGACAATTGTGCCCGCCGGTACGAGGCGGTGTTCGAGCGGGTCCGCGCCGCCCGCGGTGATGCGGCCGGCGCATCCCGGCCCGCCGATCGCCGGGCCGGGGGTGCCGGGGCGGGCGTTTGAGTCGCCGTTGGCTGTTTTTTCAATCGATGTAGTATTTGGCGGCTTTGCCGTAGTACTG
>CAYYZI010000002.1:0-27031 GCA_964475675.1 uncultured Geminicoccaceae bacterium | reverse complement strand
GCCGTTGGCTGTTTTTTCAATCGATGTAGTATTTGGCGGCTTTGCCGTAGTACTGTCCGAGGTCTCCGTAGCCGTACTGGGCGTGTTTCTTGAGGTCGACCATGGTGAACACGGTACCGGCGGGTTCGACCCCGATCTCGCGCAGGAGCTGGACGCTTTCGCTGGCCGCCCCGGCCTCGGTGACCCCCCAGCGCAGCACGAACAGCACCTTGTCGGCCAAAAGCGCGGCGAGGCGGCTGTCGCTGACGCTGGCCAGGGGCGCGGTGTCGAGCACCACCAGATCGAATTCCTCGCGGGCCCAGGCCATCAGCTCGGCCATCCGCCGATGCTCGAGGAGATCGGTGGGGTTGGTGGTCTGGCCGCGCACCGGCAGGAAGTAGAGGCCGCTTTCGAGATCGTGCTGGATCACCTCCTCGCGGCCGCGCTCGCCGCTCACATATTCGACGAGGCCGCTGGAGATCTGCCAGCCGAGCTCGCGATGGACGCTGGGGTGGCGCAGATCGAGATCGATCAGCAGGGCCCGCTTCTTGGCCCGGGCGGCGAACATGGCGAGGCTCACCGCCAGCGTCGTCTTGCCCTCCTCGGGCAGCGAGGAGGTCACCATCACCACCTTGGGCGGGCGGTCGCCGCTGCCCAGCTTGAGCGCGGTGTAGATCCCCCTGAGCGCCTCGGCATAAGCCGAAAGCGGCTTGTCCATCAGATACTGGTGGGGTTTCCTGCCGCGGCCCAGCCGCTGCAGGAGCGGCACCCGGGCGAGGGTCGGCAGGCCCAACAGCGCCTCCACCTCGCGGGCACTGCGAAGCCCCCGGTCCATCCGCTCCAAAAGGAGCGCCAGCACGCTGCCGAACACGAAGAACACGCCGAAGCCGGCGGCCGCGAACAGCTTCGGCCCCGGGGTGCTGGGCCCCGCCGGCGGCGTCGCCTTGGCGACGATGCGCACATCCGGCTCGACGATCTCCTGCTGGGCACGGGTCTCCTTGTAGCGCTGCAGGAAGGTCTCGTAGAGCTGGCGGCTGGCCTGGGCCTGGCGCTCCAGCTCGCGCAGCTTGACCTCCGCCTCGCGGTTGACCGCGGTCTGCCGCTTGACCCCCGAAAGCTCCTTCTCCAGCGCCGCCACCCGCGCCGCCACCCCCCGCACATCGTTCTCCAGGGTGCGCACGATGCGCGCGATCTCGGTGCGGATCTTGGCCTGCAGATTGGCCTTCTCGCGCCGCAGCTGGACCATCCGCGGATGCTTCTCGCCATAGAGCGTCGACAGCTCCGCCTCCTGGCGCAGCAATTCGGTCTCCTGGTTGCGCAGATTGGCGATGATCGGCGAAGCCGCCACCTCCGGCACCGAATCCAGGGCCCGGCCGCCGCGCTCCAGCTCCCGCACCAGCGAGAGCCGCGCCCGCTTCTCGGCCAGCTCCGCCCGCGCCTCGATCAGCTGCCGGTTGAGATCCCCCAGCTCCTGCTCGCTCAGGGTCGGACCCTCGGCCTGGGCCGACAGCAGATTGTTCTCCGCCCGGAACCGCTCCACCGCCGCCTCGGCCTCGGCCACCTCCCGCTTGAGGGAAGCCAGCCGCTCCTCCAGCCACAGACTCACCCGACTGGTCGCCAGCAGCTTGGTCTTGAGCTGGTCGTCGACGAACATCTCCACCATCCGGTTGGCGATCCGCGCCGCCTTGACCGGATCCTCGGAGGTGAAGGAAAGACCGATCACATAGGACATGTCCCCCGAAAGCTCGAGCCCCCTGGCGAAACGCGCAAGCGCGATCTCCCGCGCCCGCGCCGCCGCCTCGCTCTCCAACAGCGGCCGCGGCGGATCCACCAGACCCGCCGCCACCAGCCAGTTCCGCGGCAGGAAGAACAGCACCGCCGCCAGACCCTCGCGCGGCGCCAGCGGTACCGCCCCCGGCGGCAAGGCGGCAAAGGGATTGAACTCGGGATCGTCGAACAGACCCAGATCCTCCATCACCCGGGCATGGAACCCCCGCGACTGCAACAGCTTGATCTGGGTGGCAATGGTCGCCGCATCCGCCGGCAGGCCCGCCAGCACCGCCTGCAGATCGGCATAGTTGGGCTGCCGCGGATCCAGCACGATCTGCGCCCGCGCCGTGTATTTCGGCTCCATCGCCAAGGAGACCGCCAGACCCAGCACCACCCCCAGCACGCAAAACGCCGCAATCAGCCACTTGCGACGACGCAGAACCGCAAACACACTCCCCACATCAATCACCTCCCCACCCTCGAACAAACGTTCCGAAAGGTCGGGGCGTGTCTGCACAATCTCACCGCGCATGCGTGCTTCTCCGGCGGGCCTGCCAACCCAGAGGGGCGACCATGGTCCGAAACCGAGCGGTCCGGGCGATTCGTTCTTGGACCGGCGTTCCTCTTTAACAATGGGTTCGGGGCGAGGCCGAACCAACCCGGGGCGGTGTGCCATGTCTCGCCCCGAGGAACAATGCCATATCTCACAGATGCGTACCCACAGGCGAATTGCCCGCGGGTACAGCTACGGTCGCGGTTTGGCAGGTGCAGGGCAGCTCGAAGAAAAAGCCGCGTATCCGCGGCCAATGGTACACCCGTCTGCCATGATGCGGATTCCGCTGGCGGCGGCGTCTTCAGGCAGGCGCGCCCGGAGCGGAGAAGGGAGGCGGCGGCAGGCGCCATTCCTTGGGCGGCAGTGCCGGCTGCGGCAGGGCATGGAAAACCGGCGGGCGATCGTCGAGGGAAGGTTCGAAGGGCAGCCGCATGATCACCGCGGTGCCGTTCTCCCGGGCCTCCCTGCTGGCCTCGGTCAGATTTTCGGCGAGCTGCTGCCGCCAGGGCAGGACATAGGCCCGCGGCCCCTCCCCGCCCGGGAGCAGGAGCCAGAGATAGATTCCCTCGCCTTCGCGGAGATGGCTGGCCACCACGGTGACGCTCGCGATCCGCGAGCGCCACCATTCGAGCTGCACCGGCTTGGCCCGCCCCAGGATCTCGCCGGTGGCCAGCCACAGCAGCGGCAGGAACAGGGCCGGCACCGCCAGGGCCAGGAGCTTGACCGACAGGGGATGCGGGCTGCGCAGCACGAGGCCGGTGAGCAGGGCCAGAGCGGCGGCAGCCACCAGAAGCAGTCCCATCCAGATCGGCATCGTCATCCCCCGGTGCTGCGCAACGGTCTCGGCAGGCGGGTCACGCTGCCCGGCACCAGCCGGCCCCGATCGTCGAGGCGGAAGCGGAACACGGTGCGCTCCTGCCCGACCCGATCGAGCGCGAGGCGGTCCATCAGGATCTGCCGGCTCGCCCCCCGCCCCTCCGGGCGCACGCGCACCACCACCGTGACCGGCACCGGAAAGCGGTTGGCGGGGTTGCGGTAGAGATGCAGATTGACGGTGTATTCGCCGGCCGGAAGGCTGCGGCCGTAGCTGATCTCGTAGTTGATTTCCATGGCATCGCCGCGCGCGCCGAGATCGTCGCGCAGGAGATCGAACACCAGCCCGCCCTTGTTGGAATAGCCGACCGGGATGTCGCCCGGGGCCTGCACCCAGAGATCGACATCGGCATCGAGCGTGTCCGGCCAGCGGGCCTCGACCATGATGCTGCCGGGCGGCTCGACATCGGCGGTCCGATCGACCCCCGGCCGGGCGACATGGGGCAGCAGCAGGAGGAGGACGGCCAGAAAGCCGGCCAGCGCGAGCAGAATGACATCGCGGAACACGGTGTCTTCGGCATCCTCGTCGAAACCGTCCAGCGGTCGCATGCCCGGATCTCCTCACATCCGTGCCGGCACGGCGGCACCGCGTTCGAGCAGCCTGCCCAGGAGCCGGGTGGCACCGCCCTCGAGGAGACGGTAGTTGGTCATCAGCCAGAGATTGAGCACTGCTCCCACCAGCGTGGTGTAGAGGGCCACCCCGAGCCCGGCGACCAGGCTCGAGACCATCGGGGCGATGGCCGAGACATCGGCGGCTGCCGCCGGGTCGACACCCGAGAGGGCGATCACGAAGCCGAGCACCGTGCCGATCAGCCCCAGCAGAACGAGCACGCCGCCGAGATGCCGGACGGGAGCGATGCTCGCCGCCAGCTCCAGGCGCAGTGCCGTCTCGATGCCGCCCCGCGCCGACGGCGGCACCTCTCCCGCCAGACGCAGAAAGCGGGCCGCACGCGAGCCCGGCCGGGGCCGGCGGCAGCGCGCCTGGTCGAGCTCGAAGGCGAGCTCGGCGGCGCGTCGCAGCGACCAGGCGAAACCGGCCAGAAACAGGGCGGCGATCACCAGCACGATGCGGCTCTCGTCGGCGCTGACGATGCGGCCGATCCAGCCCTGCTGCCAGACCGCCAGAAGCAGGGCGGCGCCCACCAGATTGACCAGGAGGAAACGCAGCATCAGCAGCTGGCGGCAGGGATCCGCCGCGGGACGGTCGTGCAGGGGGCGGATGCCGGCCGCCGGCAGCGCGGCGAGCGGCGCGAGACGGGTGCGGGACACGGCATTCATGACGGTCTCCTCGGTGCCGGAGGATGTGCCCGATCAGGCCCCCTCGCGGGGCCCCGGCGGGGTCAGCATTTCCCAGTAGCGGCCGCGGGCGATGATGCAGCTGGCGCCGTCCGGCCGGGTGACCAGCAGGGTCCAGGTGCGACCGCCCTCGGAAGCGAACAGCTCCACCACCTGGCCGGTGCGGTCGAGCCCCAGGGAGACCGGACGCTCGCCCCGGGCCGTGGCCAGCGTTTCGCCGAGGCTCTGGCGCTGGCCGCAGCGGGGAGCGGCGGTGACACTGCGCACCCCCAGCAGGAGAAACAGGGTGGCGGCACTGATGCCGAGCACGCGCAGCGCCGTCTGCCAGGGCTCGGGCCGGGAGAGGATCCTGATCGTCTCGGACATGACAACGCTCCGGTATTTCCGAAAACCGACGGGTTTTCTTCACACCGCAGCATGTCATCGAATGTCTTCGGAGGATGTGACGGGAGGTACATGCTCGCATTCCTGTGAGCATCTGTGTGCACTTGCGCCGTCTTGGTGGTTTCGGAGAAGTATTGTGCGGAGGGAAGGAACGGCCCTAACGCAGGGGACCGCCATCCTCGCGGCTGCCGATCACCGCCAGCAGCCGGGCATGATCGGGCAGATGCAGGGTACGGCCCCGGCGCCGCACCAGATCCGCCGCCCGCAGGCGGGCCAGGGCCCGGGCCACCGTCTCGCGGGTGGTGGCGAGGGCGGCCGCCATCTCCTCCTGGGTGGGCGCCGGCCGGAGCACCCACCGGCCCTCCTCCATCCGGGCCTGTTCGAGGAGATGGCGGGCCAGGCGCTGCACTACGCGCAGTCCGGCGAGCTCGCCGATGCGCAGGTTGGAGAGGCGGATGATGCGCACCAGATCCCGCAGCAGACGGCCGGCGATCCCCGGATGGCGTTCGAGCAGCCGGCGGAAGTTCGCCGCATCGAGCCGGGCGAGACGGCTCGCCTCCCGCGCCCGTACCGCGGCCGCCCGCGGCCCGCCATCGATGGCCGCGAGCTCGCCGACATGACCGCCGGCCTCTACCAGGGCGAGACTGATGGCACGGCCGCCCGGCAGGATCTCGATCACCTCGAGACTGCCTTCGAGCACGAACACCAGATCCGAGCCCTCTTCCTCGCGCGCCAACACGGTGGCGCCGGCAGCCACCCGCTGGAAACGGCAGAGGCCGGCGATACGGGCCCGCTCCCGCGGCTCGAGCCCGGCCAGCAGGTCCACCACTTCGAGTTCCCGCTCCCTGTCACCGCCAGCAGCCACCGAAGCCTCCTCGCCGCAATGCCCAGTCTAGAAAGCGGCAGGCGGCGGGGAAAGGGCCCAACGCCGGGAACGCCCCGCGGCTGCGGGGCGTTCGGCGGATCCGGACGGGCCGGAGAAAAGGCGAAAGCCTCTCTATTCGCCGGCCTTGATGGCGATCTTCCTGGGCTGGGACTCGGGCTTCTTGGGCAGGGTGACGGTCAGCACCCCCTTGTCGAAGACCGCCCGGATGTTGTCCTCGTCGATCTCGGCGGGAATCGGGATGCGGCGGAGAAAGGCACCGTAGGAACGTTCCATCAGATAGTAGCCCTTCTCCTTTTCCTCCTCCTCGCGCTCCTGCTTCTTCTCGCCGCGCAGCGTCAGCACGCCGTCGGCGAACTCGATCTCGACATCCTTTTCCTCGACCCCGGGCAGCTCCGCCTGGACGACGATGGCATCCTCGGTTTCCTTGACATCGACCCGCGGCGCCAGCACCCCCTCGCCGAGAGGTGTACGGGGCAGCCCGAAGCTGCGGGTCATCTCGTCGAACAGCCGGTCCATCTCGCGCCGCATGGCGGTGAACGGATCCTCACCGGCGGCCAGCTCCTGCCGTCCGAACGGCGTCAACATGCGGAAATTCATGGCGATCTCCCCTTCATCCTGTCCGGTTTCGATGAAACCCCGAGGTATCCTGCCGCGTTTCCCAGAGACGCCACCACACCGGTTCATAAGGGCATTGCCGCTGACGCCTTCAAGGTGACGGGCGGGAGATTTTCCCGGCATGGTCGAAAGCTCTCTGGACGGGACGGGGGCATTGCCGCTAACTCCGTCGGCGGAATCGCCAATTCCGGGACGGCCATGCCTCGATTTCCGTCATCGCGGACCGGCCGCGCAGATCACCCGACGGGGTCGGCCGTGATGCCGGCGCCGCCCGGTGCCCCCGGCCGCGCAAGCGGCGCGGCTGCGGATTCGGTACATCGTTCACCTGCAGGCGGGACGACCGGACCATGAGCATGGCGGAAAAGCAGGTCGATCTCTTTCTCGACAGCCTGATCAACGCGCCCTTCAAGGACGATCGGGCGCTGATGGAGTTTCCGTTCTTCTCGCTGCAGAAGGCGCCGCGGATGAAGCCGCTCGTCTACGACGACGGCAAGGTCAAGATCGAGGTGCGGCCGGGCGAGAAGGGACTGGCCACCATCTGGGACAAGGATGTCCTGATCTACATCGCCTCGATCATCAACGACCGGCTGGAGCGCGGCCTGCCGGTCGACAAGACGGTACGTTTCAACGCCCACAATTTCCTCAAGATGACCGGCCGGGGCACCGGCAAGCGGGCGTATGAACTGTTTCTCGATGCCATGTTCCGGCTGCGCTCGACCACCATCCTGACCACCATCGAGGCGGGAGAGATCAAGGAAAGACGCGGTTTCGGCTGGATCGAGACCTTCCGCATCCTCGAGCGACGGACCAAGAGCGGCAAGAAGATCATGGGAGCATGCGAGATCTCCCTCAACGACTGGATGTTCCGGGCAATCGTCAAGGATCGCCGGGTGCTGACCATCAACCAGCGCTATTTCGCCCTGTCGATGGGGCTCAAGCGGCGGCTCTACGAACTCGCCCGCAAGCATTGCGGGCATCAGGAGAAATGGGTGATCACCCTGCCCAAGCTGATCGAGAAATGCGGCTCGGTGCTGGAGCCCCGCTTCTTCAAACCGCAGCTCAAGAAGGTGGTCGAGGACGACGATCTGCCCGATTACCACATCGCCATGAGCTTCGATCCCAAGGACAAGCAGGCGGCCGCCGAGGAGGGGTTCGATTCGCGCCGCTGGTCGACCAACGAGCGCATCCTGGTCAGTTTCTGGCCGCGCGGGCAGCGGCCGCCGGAGATCATCGCCCCCCTGGCCTGACTCGGTACATCGTTCACATTCCCCCGCGGACGGCGGAAGAGACGCGCTCCCCTGCCCTCCCTTCGGTACATCGTTCACCGGTGACCGGCCACCGGACTCGGTACATCGTTCACAAATCGCCCGAAGGCCGCGTCCGGCACCGTTTCCCTGCGAGCGCCGGCCGGCTTCCGGTTCGGTACATCGTTCACATTTCCCGGCGATGCCGCCCGGAAGAGCGGATCGGGGAACTTTCTCCGGCGGCCGCTTCCCTGCCCGCTCCGCCGCGCGCTGTCCGGAGCCGCCAGCGGCCGTGCGGAGCGCGGGCGAACGGCCACCGGACTCGGTACATCGTTCACATCCGCCGGCGCAGTGCAGGCCCCGACGGCCCATTCGGTACATCGTTCACAAAGCGCTCGGGGTTCACAAAGAGCGCGGGCATCCTCCCGCAATCCCCGCAAATCGGCGAGGCTCGGCGGTCGGTACATCATTCACGCCGAAACCCTTCAACCGGAAGTCACCACCTTCGGTACTTCATTCACGGATGTTCGGTACATCGTTCACGCTTCGATTCGGTACTTCATTCACGGATGTTCGGTACATCGTTCACAAAATCTCCTGCAACCCCATGAGAGTAAAGGCGGATTCGCGCCCCTAACTTTCTAACAGAGTCTATATAACATTCTAACGGCCCCGCCGGCCTTTCCTCCTGTGGATAACTCCCCGCGACATCGCCCGGCACCGGCTCAGGAAAGGGCTTGCAAAAGGCAGGTCCGGACCTCCTCGTCGATCTCGGGCTCGATGCCGCCCCAGTGGCGGAAACCCGGAACAGCCTGCCACAGGAGCATCCCGAGACCGTCGACCACGGGGTGGCCTCGCTCCCGGGCCTCCCGCAGCAGGGCGGTTTCCAGCGGCACATAGACGATATCGACCACCACCGCGTGACGGGGCAGGAGATCGAGCGGCAGATCGAGAGCCCCCTGCCCCTTCATGCCGAGACTGGTGCAGTTGACGCAGAGCAGCGCCTCCGCCAGGGCCCGCCGCCGCGCCGACCAGGGCGAGGTGGCGACGGTTACCGCAAACTGCTGCTGCAGCCAGGCCGCCAGGGCCCGTGCCCGGGCTTCGGTACGGTTGACGATGCGAAGATCGCGGCAGCCGGCCTCGCAGAGCGCGCATGCCACCGCTCGGGCGGCACCGCCGGCCCCGATCACCACCGCCGGGCCGCGGTCGAGCTCGAGACCGGGCACGCGGGCCCGCAGATTGGCGAGAAAACCGAAGCCGTCGGTATTGAGGCCCGAAAGCCGCCCCTCCTCCCCGACCAGCACGGTGTTGACCGCACCGATGCGGCGCGCCGCAGGATCGGCCTCGTCGACCAGCGCCAGGGCCGCCTCCTTGTGCGGCAATGTCACGTTCCAGCCGCGAAATCCCAGCCTCGGCAGCAGGCGGAAGACCTCGGCGAGATCCTCGGCACGAACATGGAGCGGGATATAGGCGCCGTCGATGCCGTAGCGCTCGAGCCAGTAGCCGTGAAGGCGCGGGGAAAGCGAGTGGGCGATCGGATCGCCGATTACCGCCGCCAACCGGGCGCGTCCGGAAATCAGCACGATCCCCTCCCCTGCCCTCGCCAATCCGCTTCCTTCGGCGTATCCGCGTGCACCAGCATACGCGTGTCAGCGGCCCTGGTTACCATGGGATTTCCCGCCCGCGATAGTCGAGAAACCGACCATTCTGCGCCGGACCCAATCCCGCGATCAGGGTGAAGATCGCCGCCGCCGCCTCGCGCGGCTCCAATGGCGCCCCCTCCCCGCCCATCGATGTCCGTACCCAGCCGGGATGAACCAGGGTGCAGATCACCCCTTCCTCGCGCAACTCGCAAGACAGGGACCGCCAGGCCATGTTGAGGGCCGCCTTGCTGCAGCGATACGCGTAGAGCCCGCCCGAGCGGTTGTCGCCGATGCTGCCCAGAATGCTGGAAATGGCGATCATCTTCCGTTCGGTGCTGCGGGCGACGTGATGGTGGAAGGCACCGGCCAGGACCAGCGGTGCGATGCTGTTGACATGGAAGGTTTCGAACCAGCCCGGAATGTCCAGCATCTCGATGCGGTCCTTGGGCCCGGGGATTCCCGCATTGGCGATGAGGACATCGATCGGTTCCTCGACGAGACGATCGGCCAGCGGCCGGTAGGCGGTCTGGTCGCGCACATCGAGGCGGTGGATCTCCACCTCGCCGCGTATCGCCTGCAGGGCATGGGCGCGCTCCGGCACGCGGCAGCAGGCATGGACCCGCCATCCCTGTGCGGCATAGGTCCCGACCAGAGCGAGGCCGAGGCCGCGACTGGCCCCGGTGATCAGCATGACAGGCACCTGGAGGTTTCTCCGCTGTTGCGAACCGGCGTCCTCGGAATGTATCGGCGCCTCCCGGCTCCCCGGCAAGTCCGCCTGCTCCGCTCGCCGGGACGGTCCGGGCAGAAGGGCATACGCGGAGCATGGTACCAGCGGATCCACAGGTGGAGGTGAGGTCGGCGGGGACCGGTGTGGGGGCGCCCAGCCCGTGTCCCGGCGTCATGGCAGACGAGGATACGCGGGAAAAAGGCGCCGCGGAACCGCGTATCCCATGAAAAACGTCGCCGATGAACCCGCCTTCCGGCATCGGCGCGCGGCCGGGCGGATCTGCCATGCTCGACAGGCTCGGCTGCGGCGGCTCGGTGCCGCGTTCGAAGGCAGAGGGAACGGCCCTCCTGGAAGGGATGCCTACGCGGCTACGGGCACACGCGGCCCATGGCATACCAGGTTCCCTCGAGATCTCCTTTTCGACGGCAGGGCGATCACCCGTGCCGCGCCGCGGGGGCGCCCGGATCCCGCCGGAACTGCGGAAGGCAGTCGGGCGCCAGTCGGGGACGCCGCTCGCTGCGGTCGCTCCTCGAGGAAACAGGAGCCGCGGACAAGGCGATACGCGTGTCACATTCTGCGCGGATCCTGGCGGACTGCCGGTTCCATGCTGCGGAAACCCCGGGCGAGGGTTGCCGGAAACAGGGGGCCGGACCGGAAGACTTGTCGGCGCGCGCTGGCCGCGGCAGCATGCGGCATGCTGCCCGATCTGCCCTTTCGCGCCCTCTACCGCCTCGCCTGGCGTCTGCTCCGTCTCTGGTGGAGCGTCCGGGGCGGGGAGGGCAGGGGGGCCGCCGTCGCCGTCTGGAAAGGCCAGCGGCTGCTCGTGGTGCAGCCCTCCTATCGCCGCGGCCTGTCGCTGCCGGGCGGTGGACTGCGATGGGGCGAGGCGCCGCAGATGGGGGCGCTGCGCGAGCTCCGGGAGGAGACCGGGCTCGAGCTCGCTGCCGGCGAGCTTCGTCCCGGCCCCCGTCTGCGGTTTCGCGAGGGCGCCCGGGCGATTACGGAATGGGTGTTCGAGGCGGCGATCGACCATCCCCCGCGGCTGCTCCCCGATCGGCGGGAGATCGTCGCCATCCGCTGGATGACGGTGGAGGAGCTCGAGGAGGCGCGCTGTGCGCCGGGTCTTGTGGCCTATCTCGCCTGGCGAGGCGGTGGGAAGGAGGTACGCGTGTAACCGGATGCAGCGATACAGGTTTGCGGTGCTGCCCGTATTGTGGTACGCAGGTGGTGCCAAAGGGGGCGGAGCCGCCCGGAATGCGGGGCAGACGAGGTCGGATGATGCGGACAGTCAGTTTCGTCACCCAGAAAGGGGGCAGCGGCAAGACCACCTTGTGCCTCAATCTGGCCATCGCTGCGGAGGAGAGGGGGGAGCGCTGTCTCATTCTCGATCTCGATCCCCAAGGCAGCGCCGAGGCCTGGTATCAGGACCGCGAAGCGCTGACCCCGAAGCTGGTGCGGGTCGCGGCCGGAGATCTTCCGGCTGCGCTCGATCTCGCCCGTCGCGGGGGCTTCAGCCAGGTTCTGGTGGATACGCCGGGGCGCGACGAACCGGCGGTGGCAGCGGCCATCCGCGCCGCCGATTTCTGCCTCGTTCCCTGTCGCCCGACGCCGCCCGACATGAAGGCCCAGCCGGCGACGGTGGCCACCATCCGGCGTCTGGGCAAGCCTTTCGGTTTCGTGCTCAGCCAGGCCCCGCCCCGCGGCTTTCGCATTCGCGAGGCCCAGAACGGGCTGGCCGTGCTGGGGCCGGTGGCGCCGGTGGCGGTGGTCGCCCGCAATGTCTTCCAGGATGCGCAGGGGGCCGGTCTGGCGGTCACCGAATACGAGCCCGAAGGAAAGGCGGCGGCCGAGGTCCGGCAGCTCTGGACATGGATCGCCCGCAAGCTGGAGAAACTCGCCCATGAGCCGCAAACGGACCTCGCTTGACGCCCTGCTGGAGGTGGAGACACCGCCGCCCGCGGCCGCTCCCGCACCGCAGACGCCGACCCGTCGCCGACCGTCGGTGCGTCAGCAGACGGTCTATCTGCCGATCCCCGTCTACGAGCAGCTGCGGCGCCTGGCCTTCGAGGAACGGGTGAAGATGCACAGCCTGCTGATGGAGGGTCTGGACCGCGTCTTCCGGGATCGCGGCCTGCCCTCGATCGCCGAGCTCAAGGACCGCGCCGCCGCCGACTGAGCTGCCGCCGGCGTTTCATTCTTCGTTAACGGCAGAGGCCCTACAAAGGCCGGTGTTGGCGGCACGGCTCCGGCCAGCCGCGTACCCGCCGTCGCGGAGATGATCGCTGGGGATCCGGGTGTGCGTTCGGCCTACCCATTGAACCGATTGGCCGCGTGTCCTGCGGCCCGCTCCGGATTCCGGCGGCCCGCATTCCTGCGGCGATGGCCGGGTGGCGGGGAAGGGGTCCCGGGGCGGCATCTGCAGGTCGCGATCCTGCTGGGAATTGCGCTGCTGGCGGCAGCGCTTTTCCTGGGGCTGCGGATCTGGGACAGGATGGACGCCATGGCCCGGGCCTCGCCGGTACACAGCATCCGGCGGGTGCTGCTGATCGACGAGGTGTCCAACGCGGCGCTCCAGCTGCTGCCCTATCTCGACGGAGAGCAGGATCCCGGGCCGTTCCAGCAGGCCTCGATCCGCGCCGCCGCCCGCGCCCTGCTGAGCCGCCTCGATGGCCACCGCCTGGAGGCGGTCGGCAAGGAGGATCCGGCCCTGGGCGGGGATCTGCGGAGCCTTCGCCGCAGCACCGAGATTCTGCTGGGCGTCGAGCTCTCCGGCGCGCTGCTGCGCCAGGCGCGGGTCCGGGTGCAGACCATGGTCGGCCGGCTGGATCATCGCTACCGCAAGATCGAACAGCATATCGCCGGCGAGATCGACGCCCAGAGAGAGGCGACCATCGCCTTCGTCCGGGACATGATGGTGCTGCTCGCCTACATGTTCCTGCTGGCCCTCGGTGCCGCCCTGCTGTTCGTGCGCAGCCGCATTGCCCGGGAACGGGCAGCGGTCAACCATCGCCGTCTCGAGGCGGCGATCGCCTGTCTGCCGGACGGCTTCGCCCTCTACGACCGGGACGACCGGCTGGTGCTCTGCAACCGGCGCTATCGCGAGATCTATCGCCGCACGGCACCGCTGATGCGCCCCGGGATCCGCTTCGAGGAGCTGCTGCGGCACGGCGTGAAGCGCGGGGAATACCGTGATGTCGGCGAGGATCCGGAAGGCTGGATCGCCGAGCGTATGGAGCGCCATCGCCGCGCCGACGGAAAGCCGGTGATTCAGCATCTCGCGGGCGGCAGGGTGTTGCGCATCACCGAACACCGCACTGCCGACGGCGACCGCGTCGGGCTGCGCATCGACATCACCGAGCTCGAGGCCCACAAACGGGCGATCGCCGCCAGCGAGGCCCGCTGGCGCGGTCTCGCCGAGACCGCACCCATCGGCATCTGGCACGTGGCGGGCGAGGGCCGAACGCTCTACGCCAACCCCGCGCTCAATCTCCTGCTCGGGCGCGATCCCACGGAGGACCTGCAGGGACGCCGGGTGGAGGAGCTGGTCAGCCTCGAGGATGCCGCCGGGCTGCGGAAATTCTTCGCCGATCTCTCGGACCACGATCCCCACAGTCTGGAGACCGTGCTGCAGGGTGCGGACGGCATCGCCCGCCATGTGCTGATCGTGGCCAAGCGTCTCGAGCAGCGCTCGGGAGGGCTGATCGCCACCGTGCTGGACATCACCCGGCAGAAACGGGCTCTCGCCGAGGTCGAACGGCTGGCCATGAGCGACCCGCTCACCGGTCTCGCCAACCGCCATCGCCTCACCGAATATCTCGACGGCAGCCTGAACGACGGCACCGCCGGGCTCGGCCTGCTGCTGATCGATCTCGACGGTTTCAAGGAGATCAACGACAGTTTCGGCCACGAGGCCGGCGACGCGGTTCTGCTGGCGGTGGCCGAGCGGCTGACGCAGTTCGCCCGCAGCTCCGACCTGGTGGCCCGGCTCGGCGGCGACGAATTCGCTCTGGTGGTCAACGGCCCGCGCTCGCCGGCCGATGTCCGCGCCCTGGCCCGGCGGCTGATGGCCGCGATCGGGCGGCCGGTGACGCTGCAGACCACCCAATGTCATGTCGGGCTCAGTGTGGGCATCGCCCTGGCCCCGCTGCATGGCCGCAGTCGCGAGGTGCTGCTGCGCCATGCCGATCTCGCGCTCTATCGCGCCAAGCGCGAGGGGCGGGGCCGTTGCGTGCTGTATCGACGGGAATTCTCCGCCCGCAACCGCCATCGCCGGCGGCTGGTGGAGGCCCTGCGGCGGGCGCTCGAAGAGGAGGAGCTGGAACTCGTTCTCCAGCCCCAGATCGCCACCGTCGATGGCCATACGGTGGGCGCCGAGATTCTGCTCCGCTGGTACGATCCGGTGGCCGAGCAACCGGTCAGCCCGGCCGAGTTCGTGCCGGTGGCCGAGGAAAGCGGCATGATCCTCGAACTCGACCGCTACGTGCTGCGACGGGCGGCGCGGATGATCGCCGGCTTCGCCGGTATGACCGGAGCTGGGATGGTCTGGGGGATCAACATCTCGGCCGCCCACATCAAGGAAGCACGTCTCGTGGAGACCGTGGAAACCGTCCTGCGGGAGCAGGGGATCGCCGCCGGCAGCATCGAGCTCGAGGTTACCGAGAACGTGTTCATGAAGGATCTGGCTGCCGGCAAGCGGGCGCTGGAGAAGCTCAAGGAACTGGGGGTCAAGCTGGCGCTGGACGATTTCGGCACCGGCTATTCGAGCTTGGCCTATCTCAGCGAACTGCCCTTCGATCGGCTCAAGATCGACCAGAGCTTCATCCGCGGGCTGGAGCGGGATCCCCAGTATCACAGCATCGTGCGGGCGATCATCGGACTCGGCCATCGGCTGGGCATGGAGATCGTCGCCGAAGGGGTGGAAAGCCCGGTTCAGCGGGCCTTTCTGGCGGCCGAGGGATGCGAGGTGATCCAGGGCTATCTGATCGCCCGGCCGATGCCGCGGCAGCGTTTCGCCGCCTGGCTGCGGAACGGAGGTGGGAAGGGCGATGCAGGGACGGAGGAAGCCCGCCGCGAGGGCAGGGCAGAGGCCCGTTCGGGGGGATCGCTGCCCACGGCCTCCTAGGGCGAGGCCGATTGCGACCGCTCAGGGGCCCGCCGCCTTGCGCATCCGCCATCGCCGCGCCGCGGCCACCGCCCGTTCCGCCCAGCGCAGCATTTCCTCCCGCTCCTCGAGCGTTTCGCAAGGGGCCTCGAAACAGGAGCGGAGCAGACGCGGACCCCGGCGGGTGGCATGGCGGAAGGGGGCGAGATCCCGGGCCTCGAACCATCCGCGGCTGTCCTCGTCGACCTCGAAGTAGAGCCGGTCTCCGGCGACCGGGGTGAATAGCGGATCCTCCCGGTAGATCGCCACACCACCGAACATGCGACGGGTGCGCAGCCCGCCGAGCGGGGCCATCAGCTCCAGGAGATGGGTGAGGAACGCCTCGCTCGCGGCCATTCTCTTCCTTTCCCGTGGGAATCGGGAGGCCCGTCCGGATGGTGGCGCCAGGACAAGCTGCCGATCGCCCACCAGCTCCAGGGATCAACCAATACGCGATTTCTCTTGACAGAAATATACCATTGCGATAGCGTCGAGAATACGGGAGCTGCCCGCCGCGATGGCGGACCTGCTTGTGGGCGCGTCTGGTAGCGCGCGACGGACGGCAAGGCCGTTCTCCTCTCCCTCCTCCCATTGACATATCGGACTGAAGACAGCGGCGGGGGCTCCCGCCCCGAGGGGGGCGGGAGCAGGCTCAGCGCGGTCCGGCCGGGGCTTCGCTGCCGGGATAGACACCGCCGCAGACGAGGCCGGCATACTGCCGTTCGATGTCGGACAGTTCCCGGTAATAGGCGCCGAGAGCGATGTCGCAGGTGGCGGCCATGGTCGCCCGGGCCTGCATGTCGTTCATCTGTCGGCGCTGTTCGATGGCCGCCATGCCCACGCTCTGGACCTGCGCGCAGCCGGCGAGAGTGGCCAGAAGGCCGAAGGAGGCGAAGAGTTTGCGCATGCCGATGTCCTGTGATTGTTGACTCAACAGATAGGAATATACCCCTATTCCATGCACAGATCAAGCAATGGCGAACCATGCGGCGCCGGCCGGGGCCTAGGAGGAAGAGGCGCGCAGCTCCCGCAGATGGGTCAGAAGACCGGCGGTCGCCGGATCCTCCACCGCCAGCGCCGGATCGCGCAGGGCGGGAAGGATGCGGGTGGCCAGCTTCTTGCCCAGCTCCACCCCCCACTGATCGAAGCTGTTGATGTTCCAGATGATGCCCTGGGTGAACACCTTGTGTTCGTAGAGGGCGATCAGCGAGCCCAACCGGCGGGGCGTGAGTTCGGCGTAGAGAAAGGTGGTGGAGGGGCGGTTGCCGGGAAACACACGGTGCGGCAGCAGGGCCTCGAGTTCCTCGCCGGCGAGGCCTTCGGCGGCCAGTTCGGCCCGCGCCTCCGCCTCGCTGCGGCCGAGGGCCAGAGCCATCGCCTGGGCCAGGGCATTGGCCACCAGCTGGTCGTGCTGATCGCCGAGCGGGGTGCGGCTCCGGGCGGCGATCAGGAAATCGCAGGGCACCAGCCGGGTACCCTGATGGAGGAGCTGGAAGAAGGCGTGCTGGCCATTGGTGCCGGGCTCCCCCCAGACGATCGGGCCGGTGGTGTAACCCACCTGCCGCCCCTGCCGATCGACCGCCTTGCCGTTGCTCTCCATCTCCAGCTGCTGGAGATGGGCGGGCAGGCGGTGCAGGGTCTGGTCGTAGGGGATCACGGCGGTGGTCTCGGCACCGAGGAAATTGCCGTACCAGATGCCGAGCAGTCCCAGCAGCAGTGGCAGATTGCGGGCCGCCGGGGCGCTCTCGAAATGGCGATCCATGGCATGGGCACCCTCGAGCAGCTCGAGGAAACGGGAAAAGCCCAGATAGAGGGCGATCGGCATGCCGATCGCCGACCACAGCGAATAGCGGCCCCCCACCCAGTCCCAGAATTCGAACATGTTGGCCGGATCGATGCCGAAGGCGGCGACCCGTTGGCGATGGGTGGAGATGGCGATGAAATGCCGTTCCACCGCCTGTTCGCCCAGCGCCGCCACCAGCCAGTTCCGGGCATGGGTCGCATTGCTCATCGTCTCCTGGGTGGCGAAGCTCTTGGAGGCGATGATGAAAAGGGTGCGGCCCGGTGTCAGATGCCGGAGGGTCAGGGCGAGATCGGCGGGATCGACATTGGCGACGAAATGGACTCGCAGGCGCTCGTCGGCATAGGGTCTGAGCGCCTCGCAGACCATGTGGGGACCGAGTTCGGAGCCGCCGATGCCGATATGGACGATATCCGTGAAGACCTCATCCGCGGCGCCGCGCCGGGCCCCCGTGCGCACGGCTTCGGAGAACGCCTGCATGCGTGCCAGCACGGCGTTGACCGCCGGCATCACATCCTCGCCTTCGACCAAGATCGGCCGGTTGGCGCGATTGCGCAGGGCGATGTGCAGGGCAGGGCGACGCTCGGTGAAATTGACCGGCTCGCCCCGGAACATGCGGTCCCGCCAGCCCTCGACATCCGCCTCCCGGGCGAGGGCGAGGAGCAGCTCCAGGGTTTCTTCGGTGATGCGGTGGCGGGAGAGATCGACCAGCATGTCCTCGAAGCGCAGCGCCAGCCGCCGGAAGCGGTCGTGGTCGCGGGCGAAGATTTCCCGCAGATGGAGACCGCGCATGGTCTCGGCATGGGCGGCGAGCTTCTGCCAGGAGGGCAGGCGGGTGGGATCGGTCATGGCCGGCTCCGCGAGGCTGCGACGGGTGGTGGGCCTGCGCAGTCTGGCCTCTTGCGCGGGGCAGGTGAAGAGGGGGTGGCCACGGGCTGCGTCATGCCGCCGCGCCGCCGCCCCCTTTTCAAACCGCTTCCGCTTCTCCAATTTCCGCGCCGGTCTCCTGGTGAGGAGACGTTGTGTTTCAGCCTCCCTGATCCTTGTATCAGAGACTTGGCGGGCGACCTTTCGGGGTCGCCCTCTTTTTTGGCGGGACGCATCGTGAGCGGCGGCGAGAACGGCATCCGCATCGGTGCCGATGGCCGCGGCCGCTGCTTCTGGTGCGTGGGCGATCCCCTCTACGAGGCCTATCACGACCGCGAATGGGGACGGCCCGTGGCCGATGATCGGCGGCTGTTCGAAAAGCTCTGTCTCGAGGGCTTTCAGGCCGGGCTGAGCTGGCGCACCATTCTCGTCAAGCGGGAGAATTTCCGCCGCGCCTTCGCCGGTTTCGACTTCTCCCTGCTGGCCGGCTGGGGCGAGGCGGAGATCGCGCGGCTCTTGGGCGATGCCGGCATCGTCCGCCATCGCGGCAAGATCGCCGCCACGCTGGAGAATGCGCGACGCGCCTGCGATCTCGTCGCCGAGGCCGGATCGCTGGCCGCCTTTCTCTGGCGCTTCGAGCCCGATCCCGCGAGCCGCCCGGAACGCATCGATCGGGAGACGCTCGGGAGGCTCACCAGCTCTCCCGAAGCCCGGGATCTCGCCCGGGAGCTCAAGCGGCGCGGCTGGAAATTTCTCGGACCGACCACGGTCTACGCCTTCATGCAGGCGATGGGGATGGTCAACGACCATCTCCAGGGCTGCGCCTTCCGCGAGGTGGTGGAAGAAGCCCGAAACGCCTTCGTCAGACCCTGCTGAGAATCGGCGGGACCCTGTCGGCAGCGGGGAAAATCAACGGTTCTGGCTCTGCTTCCAGAACGGCCGGTCGGGTCCGAAATTCTTGGAAAGATATTCGAGAATGACAGCCCGTTCTTCGGTTTCCAGCTCGCTCATGCCCTGCTCCTCGATCATCCAGTCGATGAGCTCGTCCCAGTCCCCCCAGGACATGCCCTGCTGGAGGACGAGGTTGAAGGAATGGCAGGCGGAGCAGGTGTAGTAGGCATCCTCGCGCCCCCGTCCCGGCGGCAGATCCTCCGGTTCGATGGCGGCGGCGGGGCCGCCGTCCCCGAGCAGGACGGCGGCCACACCCAGTGCCAGGAAGACAGACCTCATACGGCGCGAACGGCGATGCGGTGCATCGAATTGTTCAGATAGCCCTTGGGATTCCAGGCGATCGCGAAGGGCTGCATGCGGCCTTCGTCATCCGTCGCCCGGGCCCAGATCTCGTAATAGCCGTGAATCGGGAAACGGATCTTCGCCCGCCAGTTCTGCCAGGCATAGGGGTTTTCCGGAGGATCGAGATCGGCGGCGATCCAAGTCTTGCCGAAATCGATCGACAGATCGAGACGGGTGACGAAATTGTCGCCCGCCCAGGCATGACCGCGTACCTCGAGCGGCTGGTCCGCCGGCACCTCGATGTTGGTCTGCGGGAAGGTGATCAGGGACTTGACCGGCATCGTCTCGATGATGACGAAATCCTCCTTGGGCACCTTCTCGCCCGGTGCCACCGGATAGCGCGGCACGCGATAGGACTTGCCGGTCATCTTCGGCCCGTCATGCACCACGTCCCGCAGCTGGACGCGGGTCAGCCATTTCTGCGAGCAGGAACCGGGCCAGCCCGGGATGACGAGGCGGATCGGCGCCCCGTTCATCGGGTGGAGGGGGCCGCCGTTCATCTCGAAGGCGATCAGATTGTAGGGGTTCATCGCCTTCTCGATGGGCACCCCGCGGCTGATCGGCAGCTTGTTGGGATCCCCCGAGAGATGGCCGTCGGCACCGTAATGGGCGGTGTAGATGACGTTGCTCTGCACCCCCGCCGCCGCCAGCACGTCGCGGAGACGGACACCGGTCCAGTGCGAGCAGCCCACGGCACCGATGGTCCACTGGTTGCCCTTGGCCGGCGGGTTGAAGAAGGCGCGGCCGTTGCCGCCGCATTCGAGCTGCAGGGCGTAGGTGACGACCTCGAAATTCTTCCGCAGATCGGCGATCGAAAGCTTCATCGGCTTGTCGACGAAGCCGTCGATGGTCACCGTCCAGCCTTCCGGCGAGGTGTTCTCGGGCGGAATGCCGTTGTTGCGGATGAAGTGGCGCGCCACCGGCGTGATCGGATCGTCGAGAAGATGGGCCGGGGTCTCGGCATTGAGCGGCCGGTCGTTGAGCACGCGCAGGCCGTCCTTGCCCTCGATCACGAAATTCTCGAGCCCTTCGGCCAGGGCGGCGGGAATGAGACCGGCCGGCATGTTGCGGTGGAAGGGGATGCTGGCACCGAGGATGGCACCCATGGTGGCCAGACCGGCCCCCTTCAGAAAGCCGCGGCGATCGGGATAGCTGCGGCGGCCGAACACCAGCTCGTCAGCGAGGATCGGATCCTCGCTGTAAAGCTCGCACAGCCCCCGCTCGCGCGGACCACGGGAATTTCTTGTCATCGATAGCCTCCCAGGAGTTCAGGCAGATCGCGTCTCCGAGCATGACCGAGCCATATTCGTGAGCACTCATATTCAAATCATTTCACGATGGTCTTGGCAAGACATCTGCGCATTCCCATCCACAAGGACAATGTTCTGTCACGCAGACCATAGGCCCAGTAATAGCCTTGGGCGGCCAGACGACCGAGCCCGTCGGCCACCCAGGGCAGGCCGAAGGCGGCGAAGGGTTCCCAGTCGCGATCGCCCTCGACCAGCCCCCGGGCCAGCAGCTCGCCGGCCATGCTGGTGGTGTTGAGGCCGTGACCGCCGAACCCGGTGGCCACCCACAGACCGGGCGCGATGCGGCCGATCACCGGCATCTTGTGGCGGGCGAAGCCCATCCGTCCCGACCAGGCATGGTCGATGCCGACCTCGGCGAGCTGCGGATAGACCTCGGCGAGATCCCGCCGCATCAGCTCGGCGATGCCGCGGCGGCGCTCGAACAGGGCGACCCGGCCTCCCCACAGCAGACGCTCTCCTTCGAGCGGGCGGTAGTAGCCGGTGGCCATGCGGTCGTCGAACACCGCGAAGGGTGCGCGGATGGCGGTCCGCAGCCGCTCTCCGAGGGGTTCGGTGACGATCACGTAGCTGATCACCGGCAGCAGCGCCCGGGCGAGGCGGCGGCAGCAGGGCGGGCCGTAGACATTGGGGCAGAGGATGAGATGTTCGGCCCGTACCCGGCCGGCCTCGGTCGTCACTTCGAAGCCGGCGCCCCGGCGCCGGCAATGGCGTACCGGACTGTCCTCGAAAATGCGCCCGCCGAGTCCTTCCACGGCCGTCGCATAGCCCCGGGCGAGGGCCAGCGGATCGAGATGGAATCCCTCGGGATCGAGGATCCCGTCGTAGTAGCGCGGCGAGCGGTAGCATTCGCGTAGCCTGTCGCGCGGCCAGAACTCGAGCCGCATGCCGAATTCCCGGTTGAGGCTGTCCACCTCGGCGCGGAGTGCGTCGGCATCGTCGAACCAGGAGGCCTCCAGCACCCCGTCCACCGGATCGCAGGCGATGGCATGCTCGGTGATGCGCCGGCGGATCAGCCCCAGGGCCTCGCGGCTGGCGGCGTAGATGCGATGGGCGGTTTCGGGGCCGCAGCGGCGGCGCAGCCAGGAAAGCGGCCGGGTGAGGCCGGAAGAGGCCATGCCGCCATTGCGGCCCGAGGCGCCGAAGCCGATCCGGTGGGCCTCGAGCAGCACGGAAGCGTAGCCGCGTTCGGCCAGGGAGAGGGCGGTGGCGAGGCCGGCGAGGCCGCCGCCGACGATGCAGAAGCGGGCATCGATCGCCCCCTCGAGGGGCGGGCGCGGCGCCGGTGCTGGGGTCCTGGCATGATACCAGGTCGGGGCAGCGGACATGGCTGCGGCATGCCGCAAACGCGTCCCCCGGACAAGGGCCTCAGGAGGATTCGGGCGAACGTTCGGTGGTTCTGGGGGCGAAAGCCACCACCCGGTCGCGGCCGGCGCGCTTGGCCGCATAGAGGGCGCGATCGGCAGCGGCGAGCAGGCTGTCGAGCCCGCCCGGGGTGTCCTCGGGGGTGGCCAGCCCGATGCTGACGGTGATCCGGATGCGGGCGTGATCGCAGGGCACCTCGAGCGCGGCCAGCGCCCGGCGCAGCCGTTCCGCCACCCGCGTCGCCTGGCTGCGGTCGCTTTCGGGCAGCAGCACGGCGAATTCCTCGCCGCCGAGGCGGGCGACCAGATCGCCGGGGCGCAGCGTGCGACGGCAGCAGAGCGCCACCGCCCGCAGCACCGCATCGCCGGCTTCGTGGCCGAAACTGTCGTTGATGCTCTTGAAGTGATCGAGATCGAACAGCAGCAGCCCCACCGGCTGGGCGTTCTGGCGGCAGCGCTCGAGCAGGCGGCGGCCCTGGGCGAAGAAGAAGCGGCGGTTGTAGAGCTCGGTGAGCTCGTCGATGGTCGCCAGCCGCCGCAGCTCCTCCTCGACCCGCTTGAGATGGGTGACATCGCTGCGCAGCAGCACCCGGCAGCCGTTGAGCATGCGCGAACAGCGCATGACGTACCAGCGCTCCGCCGCCCGGATCTCGCGCGGACTGCCATCGGCGACCTCGTGGCTGCGCAGGATCGAGGCCAGCAGGGCGGCACGCTGGTCGGGCTCGAGATCGGGATGGTGACGGGCCAGATAGGTTCTGGCGAACCAGGCGAAATTGCGCCCTTCGAGGGCTTCGGGGGGCATCCCGTAGAGTTCGGCGAAGCTGCCGTTGCACAGGATCAGGCGGTCCTCGGGATCGAACAGGGCGAAGCCTTCGGACAAGACGGCGGTGGCCTCGCGCAACAGATCGTGGGCCTGCTCGGCCTCCACCTTGGCCCGGGCGAAGGCGCCGGCGATCTCCCGCAGCTCCATTTCGGTGGTCTTGAGCGGCGTGATGTCGGCGCGGCAGAGCACCAGCGTGCCGTCGCCGAGGCGGCGCTCGTGGAGCAGGAACCAGCGGCCGCCGACCTTGACCTCGCGGGCGCCGGCCTCGCCCCGGCGGTAATGGGCCAGACGCTGCTCCAGCCAGACCGCGAAGGATTCCTCGTCGAGGCCGAGCTTGCGACGGAAGGCGGGCAGCCGCTGCAGCTCCTCGAAGGTCAGCCCCTTGAGGGCAGCGGGGCTGGCATCGTAGAGGGAGCTGAAGGCCTCGTTGCAGAGGATGAGGCGGTCCTCGCGATCGAACAGGGCGAAGCCGTCGAACAGCATGGCGGTGGCGGCGCGCAGCAGATCGCGGGCGTCCTCGGCTTCCTTCTTGGCGGCGCTCAGATGCAGGGCGAGGCGCTCGAGCCGGCGGCGTTCGCGGGCCAGCGCCCGGTCCGCCGCCCGGGCTTCGGTGATGTCACGGGCATGGCCGACCACCCCCACGGTCTCCCCCTGCGGATTCCTGAGGGGGACGAGCAGCACGGTCAGCCAGCCCACCCGTCGGCCGTCGCGAATGAGAGGGCGTTCGGCGATGCGGTTGCTGCCGGTCCGCAGCACCACCCTTTCGTCACGGGCGAAGCGGCGGGCGAGGGTTTTCGGCAGAAAGTCCGCATCGGTACGGCCGAGCACCTCTTCCGCCCGGCTGCGCCCGAGGCTGCGGACGGTGGCCGGATTGACGAGCAGATAGCGGCCGGCCGGATCCTTGACCCAGACCCGATCCGGCAGGGTCTCGATGATGCGGCGATAGAAGGCGTTCTCCCGGCTCTCGCTTTCCAGCCGCCGTTCGATCTCGATCTGCGGAGTGATGTCCTGGAGAATGCCGAAATAGCCGATGATGCGGCCGTCGGGGTCCCTCTGGCAGATGCCCCTGGAGAGGGCGTAACGGACGCTGCCGTCGGCCAGCAGGATGCGACAGCGGCGGCTGAAATCGGCGCCCGTCCGGATGGCCTCCTCCCAGGCCCGCCGGTGCGCTTCGCGGTCCTCGGGATGGAAGATCTCGTAGCGGCTTTCGAGGGAAAGCGGGAACTGCTCCGGATCACGGCCGGTGATGCGCCAGATCTCGGGCGACCAGAAGATCTCGCCGGTGCGGAAATCGTGCGACCAGTAGCCGACCCGGGCGATCTGGCCGGCGAGGGCGAGCTGGGAACTCTGCCGGTGGGCGGGATACCGGCAGGGGGTGGTTTCCGCCGCCGGGGTCGCCAGCACCAGGATGCCGGTGACCGCCTTCCTTTCGAGGAAGGGATGGATTTCCAGATGCAGCGATCGGCAGGCATTGGCGGCGGTCGGCCAGCAGAGGGCGAGGCCGCAGGAGGCTTCCTCGGCCAGACAGTCGCGCAGGACGGCGCGGAGGATGCGGATGGCGGCCGCCCGCCGACCCCGCCCGTCGTCACGGGTGGGATCGGTGGGCAGACCGAGTTCCGTGGCCCAGCGTGGATTGGCGAGACGGCAGCGAAGCCGGCGGTCGAACAGGGCGATCGCCACCGGTAGCTGGACCATGACGCTCCGCAGCATCTCCTCCGGGCAGCCGGCGAGCCCGCTCACAGCCTGGGAGGCCGCGATGTGGCGGAAGGAGGCGGCGGAGGAAGGCAAGGGCGGCGATCCTCGAAAAAGCCTGCGACAAGACGGAACATACATCCTGGGGTTTCGGCCTCAAACAGGATCTAGCACCGTTCCTTTAAAATCCCGTTAGTGTGTTCGGCCGATGCGAGAAGGTGGGGATCTTGGCGCGCGCATCCGGGCTGTCGCCGGAACGCTCACGCAGATGTGACGGACTGCCTTGCACCCGCTTACGCGTGCAAGGGGACACGCGGCGATCCGCCGGTGAGGGAAGGGGATCCGGACCGGTATTTCACGCGGCTCGTCTGGCAAACAATCTGTGGTTGCGCTAGGGATATAACCCTATTATAACGCAGGGCAACGGAATTGTCTCCCAAGGAGAGCGACCTTGCCCACCACCGCCCCCGATATCGTCATCACCACCGCCGGAACGGCCGTCACCTTCGATGTGCGCGCCAACGACAGCGGCTCCTCCCTGACCATCGACAGCTTCACCCAGCCGGCCGCCGGCAGCCTGGTCCTCAATCCCGACCAGACCTTCACCTATACCTCCGATGCCGCCTTCTCGGGCGTCGACCAGTTCACCTACACGGTGCGCGACGCCAACGGAGCGACGGCCGCGGGTGCGGTGACGATCACCGTGCTGGCATCCAGCTCGCCGCCCCGGGCACAGGACGACGAAGCGGTCACCGTGGCCGGCGAGATCACCATCGACGTGCTGGCCAACGACAGCGATCCCGATGGCGACATGCTGCGCATCACCGCGCTCGGCACTCCGGCCTATGGCAGCGTCACCATCAATCCCGACCAGTCCCTGACCTACTGGCCGCAGCAGGGGTTTTTCGGGACCGACCGTTTTTCCTATACCATCGGTGATGGCCGCGGCGAATCCGCGACGGCGACGGTGACGATCCGGGTGGAGCGCAGCAACGCGCCGCCGGCAGCGGGAATGCTCACCCTGTCGACCACCGTCGATACCCCGCTGGTGTTCGATCCGCGCAGCGCCGCCACCGATCCCGACGGCGATCCGCTGCGCCTCGAGGGTCTCGGGATGCCGGCCGCCGGCCGCCTCGCGCTCAATGGCGACGGCAGTCTGACCTACACGCCGGATCCCGGCTTTTCCGGCGAGGACAGCTTCACCTACACGCTCGGCGACGGCCGCGGCGGCAGCGCCACGGGAACGATCGTCATCCAGGTCGAGCGCCCCAACACGGTGCCGGTGGCGGTGGCGGATCCGGTCGGCACCGCGTTCGACACCCCGGTGACCATCGACGTGCTGGCCAACGACAGCGATCCCGATGGCGATCCGCTGCAGCTCGAGAGTCTCGGCTTTCCCGCCCATGGCAGGCTGGCGGTCAATGGCGACGGCAGCCTGACCTACACGCCGGATCCCGGCTTTTCCGGCGAGGACGCCTTCACCTACACGATCACCGATGCGCAGGGCGGCCGGGCCAATGGCGAGGTGCGGATCACCGTGGCGCCGCCGCCGCCCCAGACCTATGCCAACGGCTACGGCCATCGCCGGCGGCTGCTGGTGCCCTCCCAGCAGAAGGCCGAGATCGTCACCGACTTCGTGCTGCGGGTCGAGGAGCAGGGCGACTGGCTCAAGAGCCTGGCCAATGGCGGCAATGTCGAGAGCGATCAGGGGTTCGATCTGCGCTTCGAGCTCGAGGACGGTACCAGGCTCGACCACGAGATCGACAGCTACGATCCGGTCACCGGCAGGCTTCTGGCCTGGGTCCGCATTCCTTCCTGGGATCAGGCCCAATCGCTGCATCTGTTCCTCTATCACGGCAAGCCCGGGCTGACGGTGTCGGAAGAGAATCCGGCGGGCGTCTGGCAGGGCTATCTCGCGGTCTGGGACACCCAATCGGGTCGCGACCGCAGCGGCAACGGTCGCGACTTGACGCTCGCCGGTGTCGCTGGCAGTGAGCTCGTCGGTGCGAGCGGAATGTTCGATGGCAATGCCGACGAAAGGCTTGGCGATGGCATGTTCCTGAGTGGCCTGGGTGCCCTTTACATTCAGGCAGTTGTTCAGGCCGATCCGGCGATTCTCGGTAACCGGGACGCCCGCATTCTCCAGCAGGGCGATCCGGCCGCATCGGCAGGAAATCTCGGTCTCGGACTGCTCTACAATACCAGCGGCTATTTCGGTGGTGCCCCGCGAACCGTGAAGTTCGCCCTCATGACCGCCGACGGCAGCGTGCAGATCGAGGGGCCGAGCCGGATCCAGAGCAGTGAGCGTCAGGTGCTGGCGGCTGCCTGGCAGGCCGGCACATTGCCCAGGCTCTATGTCGACGGCGAGGAGGTGGCGGCGAGCTGGGTCGGGCTCGACACGTCATCCGGGGTTCAGGAAGGCGCCGTGGCGAGCAGCGCAACCAGCATGGTGGCCGGCCAGCCGCTGTCGATCGGTCTCGGTGCGCTCAACACCGCCAAGTCGTGGATCGGGCTGATCGACGAGGTACGGATCTCGGCCTCGACTCCGGCCGCCGGACGGATCGCCGCGGAAGCGCACAATCTCCTGGATCCGGCGGCCTTCTACGGCATCGGCGACGGTGAGCAGTTCACGGACGGCACCGAATCCCCGGTCGCCGCGCCGCTTTCGGTGACCACTACATCGGGGCAATGGGTGGAGATGGATCCGCTGGCGGCCTCCTATCCGCCCGCAGGTACCAGTCTGGCTCTGGCGCAGCAGCCGCAGAACGGCATCG
>CAYYZI010000001.1:51593-56036 GCA_964475675.1 uncultured Geminicoccaceae bacterium | reverse complement strand
GCTGCGGGATTCGTCATTGCCCCGTCACGCGAGAGGATCACTCGCTTCTTTCTGTGGGTGGTTTTTCTGGCAACGATCATCGCGATCTATGGTTCTTGGTTGTACATAAATTACGGTTCCATCATGCGCTATGAAGGCTTCGCCTATGCCGGGCGGGCCTACCTGCTGTGGAGTTACAGCGTGGCGTTCGGAGCCTTGGTGCTGTTTGCCGTCACCATTTTCTCCGGATTTCTCAGCGGTAAACAGCTTGTCAGCGGCGCCCTCCTCGCGCTTTTCACTTATTTTATAGTGGTATCCGGAGCGCGCGGTGCGTTGCTTGGCTTTGGCCTTGGCTGTATGATCCTCCTGCTGGGAAGCGGGCGATTGTGGGAAGGGCGGCGACTGCAGGTGACGACCTCGCAGGTCATGGCCTCTTTGGTAATTCTGGCAGCTGTCGCCTATCTCGCCTGGATGGTGATCGAGGGCACCGCTACTGGGAGCATTGCGCGCTTCATCAAGCTCTTCCGTCAGGTCGAGGATGATAGCATCATTCTTGCTGCTAATAGGTTTAGCTATTATAGCTTTGCCGTCAAGACATGGTTAAATGCGCCGATTTTTGGCAATGGTTTGGGAAGTTTCTCCATTCTCTACAGAAACATGGAGATATCCGGCACGTATCCTCATAATCTTTTGCTTGAAGTACTGGCGGAATACGGGCTGGTTGGTTTCGCAATTTTTTTAAGTATTCTAGCATATGTTTTTAGTAAGGTAAGCAAGGCGCGAGTAATGCGCGACCCGGTGATGCTCACCTTGATGGCCATGTTTGCGCTCCAGTTTACAAAGGCGATGGTAAGCGGAACAGTGTCCAATCAGACGGGAATGTTTACGATGCTCGGCTTGCTCACGGCGGCACCCGCCTTGGCCCTCTCCGGGATCCAGCGGCTGGCCGAGGATCGCAGCCGAATACTGCCGCCGAGCACGACCAGAGCGCCCTTCTGGATTCGCTGGCAGGCCTGAAAGACGTGAAACGCAAGGGCCGAGACGGTTGCCGCAAGCGCAGGTGAAGCTGCTCGTTCAGGCCGCGACTTTGGGCAGGGAGGCCAGGGAGTTGGCGAGTTCTTCCTCGCTGTAACTCTGATCGGTGAGCCGGCCGGCGAAATAATCCGCATAGGCCTGCATGTCGAAATTCCCGTGCCCGGAGAGGTTGAACAGGATCACCCGCGCCTCGCCCGCCTCCCTGGCGGCGAGCGCCTCCCGGATCGCCGCCCGTACCGCATGGGTGGCCTCCGGAGCGGGAACGATGCCCTCGCTGCGGGCGAAGGTGACGCCGGCCTCGAAGCATTCGAGCTGGTTGAAGGCGGCCGCCTCGATCAGTCCCAGCTGCTTGATGTGGCTAACGAGCGGCGCCATGCCGTGGTAGCGCAGTCCGCCCGCATGGAAGCCGGGCGGCATGAAGCGTGAGCCCAGGGTGTGCATCTTCATCAGTGGCGTGGTGCCGGCGGTATCACCGAAATCATAGGCATACGTACCGCGGGTCAGCGACGGGCAGGCGACCGGCTCGCAGGCGACGATCCGCACCGACCGGCCGCCGCGGAGCTGCTCCCCCAGAAACGGAAAGGCGATGCCGGCGAAATTGGAGCCGCCGCCGGCACAGGCGAACACCACATCCGGATAGTCGCCGGCCATCTCCATCTGGCGGATGGCCTCCCGGCCGATCACCGTCTGGTGCAGGAGCACATGGTTGAGCACCGAGCCGAGGGCGTATTTGGTGTCCTCGCGCTTGGCCGCCATCTCCACCGCCTCGGAAATGGCGATGCCCAGCGAACCGCGATTGTCGGGATCCTCGGCGAGGATCCGCCGGCCGGCTTCGGTCTCCTCGGAGGGGCTGGGCACGCAGCGGGCGCCGTAGGTCTCCATCAGCGCCTTGCGATAGGGCTTCTGGTGAAAGCTCACCTTGACCATGTAGACATCGACCTCGAGGCCGAACAGGGAGGCGGCGAAGGCCAGCGAGCTGCCCCACTGGCCGGCCCCGGTCTCGGTGGTCAGCCGCGGCACCCCTTCGGCCTTGTTGTACCAGGCCTGGGCGACGGCGGTATTGGGCTTGTGGCTGCCGGGCGGGCTCACCCCCTCGTACTTGTAATAGATGCGGGCCGGGGTATCGAGCACCCGCTCGAGCCCGCGGGCGCGATAGAGCGGGGTGGGGCGCCACATGCGGTAGATGTCGCGGACCGGATCGGGAATGGCGATCTCGCGCTCGGTCGCCACCTCCTGCTGGATGAGGGCCATCGGAAACAGCGGTGCCAGGGCCTCGGGGCCGATCGGTTCGCCGGTGGCCGGGTTGAGAGGCGGCGGCAGCGGAACCGGGAGATCGGCTGCCAGATTGTACCAGCTCTTTGGAATATCCTCTTCTTCGAGAAGGAATTTCAGCTGATCGCCCATCCCGGTATCCTCCCGCCGGCAGGTGTTTTCGCCTCGGTGATAGCAGGAGGCGGCGATCAGGCAAACCATGCCCGGCCATCGCCGTATCGCCTTGCCCCCGGACGCGCCATTCGCCACTTGGCAGGGAAGCGGGAAACATGGGCCGGGGCGGCCCGGGGAGAGGAAAGATGCAGGTCCGCATCGTGGCGACCACACCGTATCCGGATCAGCGGCCGGGTACCTCGGGGCTGCGCAAGAAGACCCGCATCTTCGAGACCCGCCCGCATTATCTCGAGAATTTCGTCCAGTCCGTGTTCGACTGCCTCGAGGATCCCGAGGGGCGGAGCTTCGTGCTCGGTGGTGACGGACGCTACTTCAACGACCGGGCGATCCAGATCCTGCTCCGGATGATGGCCGCCAACGGGGTCGGCCGGGTGCTGGTGGGCCAAAACGGGCTGCTCTCCACCCCGGCGGCTTCCCATCTCATCCGCAAATACGGCGCCTGCGGCGGCTTCCTCCTCACCGCCTCGCACAATCCGGGCGGCCCGCAGGGCGATTTCGGTATCAAGTACAACATCGCCAATGGCGGTCCGGCGCCGGAAAGGCTGACCGAGGCCATCTTCGCCCGCAGCCGGAGAATCGAGCATTTCCGCATCCTCGATGCCCCCGATCTCGATCTTTCCTCGCCGGGCGAGACCTGCCTCGGGGAGATGGCGGTACGGATCCTCGATCCGGTCGCCGACTATGCCGAACTGATGGCCGGGCTGTTCGACTTCGCGGCCATCCGGGGGCTGTTCGCGCGCGGTTTCCGGATGGTCTTCGATGCCATGCACGGGGTCACCGGACCCTATGCCCGGCGCATCCTTTCGGGGATGCTGGGCGCTCCCGAGGGCAGCGTGCTGCGGGGCGATCCCCGGCCCGATTTCGGCGGCCTGCATCCCGATCCCAACCTCACCTGGTGCCGCGATCTGGTGGCCCGCATGAACGGGCCGCAGGCGCCCGATCTCGGCGCCGCCGCGGACGGCGACGGGGACCGCAACATGATCCTGGGGCCCGGCCTGTTCGTCACCCCTTCCGACAGCCTCGCCCTGCTCGCCGCCCATGCCGATCTGGTGCCGGGCTATCGCCGGCGGATCACCGGCGTGGCCCGCTCGATGCCCACCTCGCGGGCCGTGGACCGGGTCGCCGCGGCACGCGGTCTCGAGCTCTTCGAGACCCCGACCGGGTGGAAATTCTTCGGCAATCTGCTCGATGCCGGACGCATCCAGCTCTGCGGCGAGGAGAGCTTCGGTGCCGGCTCCGACCATATCCGGGAGAAGGACGGGCTCTGGGCGGTGCTGTTCTGGCTCAATCTGCTGGCCGCCCGCGGCAGGGGCGTGCGGGAGATCGTGCACGGCCACTGGCGGCGGTTCGGGCGGGACTACTATACCCGGCACGATTACGAGAGACTCGACCCGGAGATCGGCGAGGGGATGATGGCGGATCTGCGCCGGCGTCTGCCGGAGCTTCCGGGAACGGAGATCGAGGGGGTGCCGGTCACCGCGGCCGAGGATTTTTGCTATCGCGATCCGATCGATGGCAGCATCAGCGAACATCAGGGCATCCGCCTGCTGTTTGCCGACGATTCGCGCATCGTCTTCAGGCTTTCCGGCACCGGCACCGAGGGGGCGACCCTGCGCGTCTACATGGAACGCTACCGGAGCGAAGATCTCTTCGGCGAGGTGCAGGAAGTGCTGGCGCCGGTGATCGCCCGTGCCCGCGCGATCGCCGACATTCCGGGCCGCACCGGCAGAGCCGAACCGGATGTGGTGACCTGAGGGGAAGGGCAGGGGATGGTCGAAGCACGGCGAGACGCGCGAGATGTGGCGGCCCGGCGACGGCAGAAGCGGGCCGAGCTGCTGGCCCGTCGGCGGGCGCTCGCGGAAGAGGAGCGGCGAACGATCGCCACCCGCATCATCGCCTATCTCGAGGATCTGCGTCCCGCCCTCGAGGGGCCGCTGGCGCTCTACTGGCCGATCCGGGGCGAGGTCGATCTGCGCGGGTTCG
>CAYYZI010000001.1:37412-51493 GCA_964475675.1 uncultured Geminicoccaceae bacterium | reverse complement strand
GGGCCGCTGGCGCTCTACTGGCCGATCCGGGGCGAGGTCGATCTGCGCGGGTTCGCCGAAGGGCTGGCGATGGCCGGAACGGAGCTCGCCCTGCCGGTGATCGTCACCAGAAACGCCCCCATGGAGTTCTGGCGCTGGGCGCCGGGCATGGCGATGCGGGAGGGGATCTGGAAGATCCCGATCCCGGCCGAACGCGCACCGCTGCTGCCGCGCACCCTGCTGCTGCCGCTGGTCGGGTTCGATGCCGCCGGCTACCGGCTCGGCTATGGCGGCGGCTACTATGATCGGACCCTCGCGGTGCTGCGCCCGCGCCCGCGCCTGATCGGCATCGGCTACGGTTTTTCCAGGCTCGCGACCATTCACCCCGAGCCGCACGACCAGCGTCTCGATCTGGTGGTCACCGAACAGGGGATCGAACGGTTCCCGGCAGAGGAAGAGCCCGTCCGCTGCGCCTCGCCGCCCTGCTTCGGCGAAGATGTCGATCCCGCCTGGATGGGGCTGGCGCCGACGAAGCGCAGCCCGCCGGAAGGGTGAGGGGCTCAGCCCTCCTCCGCCACCCCTTCGACGAGGATCATGCGGGTACGGGCGGCCTTCTGTCTGAGCACGGCGATCTCCCGATATTCGGGGGAATGATAGAAGCGGCGTGCCGCTTCCATGTCGTCGAAAGCGATCACCACCACCCGTTTCGGCTCCTCTTCGCCCTCCAGAAGCTCGGCCGCGCCGCCGCGGACGAGGAAGCGTCCGCCATGGCGGGCCACCAGTTCCGGGGTGCGGGCGCGATAGCGGGCATAGGTTTCGGGGTCGTGGATCTCGACCTCGGCGATCACATAGGCGGGCATGGCGATGGCTCCTTTCGCGTGTCAGAGACGGGCGCTGTCCATCCAGATGGTGACCGGGCCGTCATTGATCAGGCGAACCTTCATCCGGGCACCGAAGATGCCGGTCTCGACCGGCAGATCCTGGGCGCGAAGGGCGGCGCAGAAATCGCGGTAGAGCCGTTCCCCGAGCTCGGGCGGGGCGGATCCGGTGAAGCTCGGCCGGTTGCCGCGGCGAATGTCGGCAGCGAGGGTGAACTGGCTGACCACCAGCACCGCCCCGCCCACATCCGAAAGGGCCAGGTTCATTTTTCCCCGCGCATCCTCGAAGATGCGGAGACGGGCTGTCTTGCGGGCGAGCTTTTCCACCTCTTCCGCCCCGTCCCCGGGCTCGGCGCAGAGGAACAGCAGAAATCCCCGCCCGATCCTGCCGACGATCTCACCCTCGACCTCCACCGCGGCCTCTTCCACCCGCTGCACGAGCGCCTTCATGCCCCGTTTTCCCCGGTTGCCCATCCCCGCCCGGCGGAGATGTTCTAGGAGAAGGGAAGGAGCGGGGAAACCGTGCCCGCGGGATCAACCCTCGACCAGCAGCTCGCCGTTCTCGCCGGGGATCACCCGGGTGGCGAAGCGGCGGCTCTCGCGATCGAGGGTGCGCTGCAGCCAGGCGATGTCCTCGGCCGGTGCCCGCCCGAGGCGGAAGTTGCGGATGCGGAAGGGCAGGAGGCGAAGGGAGCGGAGCCCCGATCCGTCGGCCGAAAAGCGGGCGAGATAGGCGATCGCGAGATCGTCGCGGAACGCTTCGTATCCCTCGATCCCCTCGTAATCGTTCAGGAAATCGCCGCAGCCATAGAGCACGGGGTGGCCCTCGAAGATTTCGATACCCTTGGCGTGGTGGCTGGAATGGCCGTGGATCAGGTGGAACCCCGCCCGTGCGACGAGGCCATGGGCGAAATTCCGTTCCTGCGGCGTGACTTCGTAGCCCCAGTTGCCGCCCCAATGCAGAGAGGCCACCAGCAGATCGCCGGGACGGCGGAAGCGCTGCACATGCGTGGCGATGCGGGCGAGATTTGCGGGCGAGGGTTCGTCGAGAACATTGACGCCCGGGCGGTCCGGTCCCGCCGCCCATTCGGGCGGCACGCCGCTCGAGGGAAAGCCGAAGGCGAACACCAGCACCCGCCCCTTGCCGGCAGTCTCGAGTACCGCCGGGGCGGCTGCTTCTTCGGCGTTGCGCCCGGCTCCGGCATGGCGGATGCCGGTCCGGTCCAGGGCCTCGAGGGTGTCGATCAGGCCCTGCTCGCCCCAGTCCAGCAGATGGTTGTTGGCCAGCGTGCAGCAATCGATGGAAAAGGCGGTGAGCAGGCCGATATTGGCCGGATGCATGCGGTAGTTGATGCCCTTGGGCTCGGGCACGCCATCGGCGGTGATCGCGGTCTCCAGATTGACGATGCGGAGATCCGGTGCCTCCTCCACCAGCCTTTCGCGAGCATCTCCCCAGACGTAGGCGAAATCCACGGATCGCGGGATCGGCCCGTTTTTGCGTTCGGCGAAATGCACGTAATCCAGCGCCGAGCGCACATAGGGCTCGAAGATCCGCGGGTCTCCGGGATGGGGCAGGATCTGGTCGATTCCCCGCCCGCTCATCACATCGCCGGTCAGGCAGAGGGTGAGGTCCCGCTCCGCCTCCGGCCGCTCCACAGATTCCGCTCGCGATCCGCTCATGGCTTCCCCCGGGATATCGGCGCCGGCCATCGGCACGCCGGCGGCAATGGCCAGGAACGTGCGACGACACAGTTTCATGTCGGGTGGTTTCCGGCGGAAGGAAGGGGCGCTGCCGTCGCGGTACGGGTGACGCTGGCGGAGCGGTGCAGTAGAGGGAGCGCCGAGGAATTTCCGCAGCGATCCGATGCCGGCTCCGTTCCGGCTGGAGGAAGCATGGCCCTGTCCTGGGATCGACCGCTCGTCTGGCTGCATCGCCGCCGGCGCAGCCGCAAGCGCGAGCCGCAGCTCGAGGCTGCCGATCTGGTGCTGATGTCACCGCCCAAGAGCGGGCGCACCTGGCTGCGAGTCATGCTGTCCCACCTCTACCATCGGAAATACGGAGTGCCGGCGGAGGAAATCATCACCTTCGACAATTTCCACGCCCGGGTGCCGGCGATCCCCCGGTTCTATCCGACCCATATCCTGAACGAACCCGAGCCGGTGCGGGAGATGCTCCGGCCGGAACGCCTGGCGGCCAAGCGGATCCTGCTGATGGTGCGGGATCCGCGCGACGTGCTGGTCTCGGCCCGTACCCATTTCGAGCATCGTTCCAGCGCTTCCGAGCGGGCGATGTTCGGCCTGCCGCGCAGCGGCCGGCTGCCGCTCGAGGCGTTCGTGGAGCATCCCCGCTGCGGCATCGAGGCGCTTTTGGACCTGTTCGATCTGTTCCGCCGCTTTCTCGAGCGGGCACCGCAGGTGCTGCTGCTGCGCTACGAGGATCTGCGCGGCGATCCGCGGGGCCAGCTCGCCCGGCTGGTGCGTTTTCTGGGGGAGAGCTTCACCCCGGAGCAGCTCGAGGAAACCGTCGCCTTCGCCGGCTTCGACAATCTGCGCCGGCTCGAGGCCACGGGCTTTTTCCGCTCCGACATCCTGCGCCCCGGAGATCCGCGCGATCCCCGCTCCTTCAAGGTGCGCGAGGGGCGGTCCGGCGGCTACCGGCAGGTGCTGGGAGCCGATCTCCTGGCCCGGATCGAGGCGCGGATCGCCGCCCGGCTGGATCCGCGCTTCGGCTATGTGGCGGGGAAGGAGGGGGCTGCTGCTCCCGCCGATTGCTGGCGTCAGCCCGCGAACAGCCTGCCGGCGAGAGCGGCCGGGGCGGCAACGAGGTTGTAGCCGACCTCGATCGCCTGGCCGGGTACCGCCAGCTCCGCCGGATCGGTGATGCGCCGGGGGCGACCCTCCCGCCACAGGAAGATCCGCCAGCCCCGGGCCAGAAGATGGCGGGTGGCGGCGAAATCCGCTTCATCACCGTGATCCTCGTAGATGAACAGCAGATTGTCCCGCTCCAGCAATGCGGTGTGTCCGAGGATCTCGGTCTCGACCCCCTCGACATCGAGCTTGACCACCAGATGGCGGGCATCCGCGAACCGTTCGGCGACCAGCGCATCGAGGGTGCTGGCCGGCACCTCGATGGTTCCGGGCTCGCCTTTCGCCCAGGGCTTGCTGCCCAGAATGTGGCGCCCCTGATGCTTGTCGCCCTGCACGAAACGCACCGAAGGGACGGGCTCGGGAACCAGCGCCAGCTGGCGGCAGGCGAAGCGGTCCGCATTGAGCCGGGCCGTGCGCTCCAGCAGGGCGAAGGTGTCGGGCGAGGCCTCGATGGCGAGGGCCGGATGGCCGCCCAGCCCGGGGCCGCTGACGAGAGCGCTCCAGTAGCCGAAATTGGCACCGCAATCGAGGAAGGCGTAGTCGAGATCGCGGATCCGGGCCAGAAAGGCGAACACATCCGGCTCGTAGGCCAGATCGGCCATCAGATAGCAGGCCCAGTAGCGATCATAGGCGGGAAACGCAAAGCGCGTACCGTCGGCGAATACCGCCACGGCCACCGCCGAACCGGCGCCCGGCAGGGCCTGCAGCAGGCGCAGCAGCGGCTTCTGGCGCAGCACCCGCCGCACCCGCCGCGAATGATGGACTTTCAGCCACAGGCGCATGCCGGCCAGATGCGGGGCATGCCAGGGGCGCAGGGGCTCGATGTGCCAGCGGAGCGGCTCCGGGAAGGGAGATCCGGTCTCGCCGCCGGCGGCAGGTTCGGTGGGGACGGTCCGGGAAGAGGTCACGGCGGGTTCGGCCCTCGAAGGGGATTTCGCGTGCAGGGGCGCTGGAAGGTGCACGTAGCGGCGAATGCTTTCAAGTCCTTGCTGGCAGCGACTTGCGGCGGCCGTTGTCGGGGCGGCCGAAGCTGCGGTGACACGCCAGATTGCCAAGCCCGGGAGGCCTCGCTATGTGAGGTTTCGACCGGCTGCTGGGAGGATCGGCCCGTGATTTCCTTCGAGAACATGCAGTTCCGCTACGAACCCTATCCGATCGGCGTCGCCCGGCCGATCATGGAGGAGGGGCGCTACGCGGAATATGTCAAATCCTTCCCCCCTCTCGAACTCTTCAAACACCTCCCGGAATTCGGCAACAAGTATTCCCTGTCGGAAAAATACAATCCCGGGAACTACGAGAAGTTCATTTCCTCCAATCCCCTGTGGCGCGATTTTCACGCCTGGGTCAAGAGCGAGGCCTTCATCGACGCGGTCGATGCCATGCTGCGCCACCATCATCTCGATGTCGGGCTGGACCGCCATCGCCAGAGCTCGACGGTGCGGGCGCGCAAGGCGCTGCGCCATCTGATGCGCGGCCGGCTGCCCTGCCTGCCGCCGCGGCTGCGCACCCGCTTCGAGTTCTCGGCCCTGGCCGCCGACGGCGGAGCGGTGCTGCCGCACACCGACACGCCGCGCAAGATCATCACCCTGATCGTTTCCATGGTCCTGCCCGGCGAGTGGGATCCGAGCCATGGCGGCGGCACCGAGGTCAACCGTCCCAAGGATGTGCGCTGGGCCTACAACTGGCTCAACCGGCAGGTCCCCTTCGAGGAGGTCGAGGAACTCGACACCTTCGAATTCCAGCCCAACCAGTGCGTGGTCTTCGTCAAGACCTTCAATTCCCTGCATTGCGTGCGGCCGATGACCGGCAAGGGCAGCAAGGCGATGCGGCGCACCCTGACCATGAACATCGAGCTGGACGAGTAGCCCGCGGATGTTCCCCGATTTTCTCGGGATCGGCGCGCAGAAGGCGGGCACCACCTGGCTGCACCACAATCTCGCCCGGCATCCCCAGATCTGGATGCCGCCGACCAAGGAGCTGCATTACTTCGACCACGATCCGCCCTCGCTGCGCCGCCGCCTGTTCGCCAAGCCGGCCCATCTCGCCACCGCCCGCCGGCATCTGCGCGAACAGATCGTCAGGACGCTGCGCGGCGCGCCGGACCGGGATCTGGGCTGGGCCCTGCGCTACTGCCTGGGGCGCCGCTGCGATGCCTGGTACGCCGGACTGTTCCCCGAGGAGGGCGAGAAGAAGCGCGGCGAGATCTGCCCGGGATACGCCCGGCTGAGCGCCGAGCAGGTGGGGCGTGTCCATGCCCTGATGCCGCGGGCGCGGATCGTCTATCTGCTGCGCAATCCCCTGGAGCGCACCTGGTCGGCGGTGGCCATGCGCTTTCGCAAGCCCCGTTTCGGCGGCGATGTGGCCGCCGCCTCCGAGGAGCAGCTCCGGGCCTTCATGCTCGGCCCCAAGGTGGCCCGCCACGGCGATTATCTGGCCAACCTCGCCGCCTGGCGCAGCCATTATCCCGAGGAGCAGATCTTCATCGGCTTCTTCGACCGGCTGCGGGAGGATCCGCGCACCTTCCTGCGCGAGATCCTGGAGTTTCTGGAAGTCGACAGCAGCGAGGAGGCCATCCCCCGGGATGTCGAGGAGCGGCGCAATCCCGGCCGCGACGAACGTCCCCCGGAACATCTGCTGCGGCTGCTGGCGCGCCATCATCACGAGCAGATCCGCGCCCTGCACGCCCATTTCGCCAATCCCTGGACGGAACGCTGGCTGGCCGAGGCCGAGCGCTATCTCTGAGCGCGCGCGGGCGGGCGTTCCTCTCGCCCATAGGGCAGTGCCGGGGTCAGCCTGTCGGCGAGCATACGGTCGATGGCGGCGATCGTCTCCTCGTCGAAATAGTCCCGCCAGCCGCCCACCCGGCCGCGCCGTACCTTGAAGGAATCGGGATCCTCGGCATTGCCCGGACGGAGCCGGTCGGTCTCGAAGAAATTGCTGCGCTCGCGTTCCTTCATCCGGGAAAAGGAGGCGAAATCGACCGCCGCGGCGATGTCCTCCTCGCCGGCGGCGATGCCCAGAAAGGCGATGATGCGGGCGAGCTCGGGGAGCGGATCGGCACGCAGCCCCTCGAAGGTGACGAGCAGACTGTCGGGGAAGGCCTGCAGCCGCCGCATCCAGGCATTCTCGAAGGCGATCACCTGCGGCAGGCCGATCGCCTCGTCGAAGAGGAAACGCGCGAGCGGGATGTCGGCGATGTTTTCCGGAACACCGAACACCGCCCGCTCCAGCGGCGTCGACCGTCTGGTGAAGTGGAAATAGAGGGAGACCGCCACATCGCGCGGATCGCGCAGCAGCAGGAGGATCTTCTTGCCGGCATAGAGTGTGCCGACCTCCTCGTCGGTGCTCGGCCGTCCCTTCATGTTGTCGGCGGTGTAGAAGATCCTGGGAATGCGGGAATCGAGGCGGTGAAAATTGTCGAAATTGACGAGCTGGGTCTCGGGTACGCCGAAACGGCGATGGAGAACGTGGGAGATCATGGTGATCAGCCAGGTCCGCCCGCTCTTGGGATAGGAGACCAGCACCAGATCGGCCTCCGCCAGACGGGCGAGCTTCTTGCGGCTGCGGCGGCGCAGCCGCCAGCCGGTCCGCAGCGCGCCGATCCTGCCGGCGAGGCCGCGGGAACGCCCCTCTGCGGACCGCCCGCCGGCGGATTGCGGAATGTCGCGTGCCATGCGCATCGGTTCCTGCAGGATCTGCTCCGGCACCCGGTATCGCCCCCGACCGCCGGGCTGGATTCCCCGCCCGTCTACACCAGCGGCCGGGGATGCGATAGGGGAGGCGGGGCGATGCCGGAGCGGAGCGGGAGAGGATGGTGAAGCGGGGCGAGAGAGGAGACCCGAAGCAGCTCGAAAGCCGCCTTCACGGGCAGGCCGCGCGCATCGGCATCATCGGCATGGGCTATGTCGGCCTGCCGCTGGCCCTGGCCGCCGGCGGTGCCGGCCTCACCGTGCTCGGCTTCGATATCGATCCGGCCAAGGTCGGGCTGCTGAATGCCGGAAGGAGCCCGCTCGAGCATCTGGGGCACACCGCCATCGCCGCCCTGCGCCGCAGCGGGCGCTTTGCGGCCAGTGGCGATTTCGCCCGCCTCGGGGAGATGGAGGTCGTCGTCATCTGCGTACCCACCCCGCTCGGGCGCCATCAGGAGCCGGATCTGTCCTTCGTCGAGAACACCGCGCGGACCATCGCCGGGCATCTGCGCCGGGGCCAGCTCGTCATTCTCGAATCGACCACCTATCCCGGCACCACCCGGGAGATCGTCAAGCCGATCCTGGAAACCTCGGGCCTGCGTTCGGGCACCGATTTCTTCCTCGCCTACAGTCCCGAGCGGGAGGATCCGGGTAATGTCGATTTCACCACTGCCCGCATCCCGAGGCTGGTCGGCGGCGATGGCGAGCCGGCCCGCGATCTCGCCTGCGCCTTCTACGGCCGCTTCGTCGAGCATGTCGTTCCGGTGTCCTCGCCGGAGGTGGCGGAAGCGGCCAAGCTCACCGAGAACATCTTCCGGGCGGTGAACATCGCTCTGGTCAACGAGCTCAAGCTGGTCTTCCAGCGGATGGGCATCGACATCTTCGAGGTGATCGAGGCGGCCGCCACCAAGCCCTTCGGCTACATGCCCTTCTGGCCCGGCCCCGGGCTCGGCGGCCACTGCATCCCCATCGATCCCTTCTATCTCACCTGGCGGGCGCGGGAGTTCGGGGTGGCCACCAGGTTCATCGAGCTCGCCGGCGAGATCAACCGGATGATGCCCGCCTATGTGGTGGGGCGTCTGGCCGAGGAACTCGACCGCCGGTTTGCGAGAGGGCTCAACGGTGCCCGCATCCTGCTCCTGGGCGTGGCCTACAAGAAGAACGTCGACGATACGCGCGAAAGCCCGGCCTTCGCCATCTGGGAGCTGCTGCGAAAGCGCGGGGCGGAAGTCGCCTATCACGACCCGCATGTGCCGGAGATCCCCAGAACCCGCGAGCATGCGGCTCTCGCCGGCATTCCCTCGGTTCCCCTGACGCCGGAAAGCCTGGCGGGCTTCGATGCGGTGCTGATCGTCACCGATCACGATGCCGTCGACTACCGCATGCTCGCCGAGCATGCGCCTCTGGTGGTCGACACGCGCGGCCGCGGGCGCCGTCTCGGAGGCGGTTTCGCCGCCGCCTGAGCGGGGTGCCGCCGGCGGCGGTGCCTTGCCGCCGCGGCGCCGGCCGTGATAGGCGACAGGGGACCTGCGAGGGGGAGGAACATGCAGGATTCCGTTTTCGTCGAGCGCGAAGGGGCGATCGCACATGTGGTGCTGAACCGCCCCGACCGGCTGAATGCTCTCGATCTCGCCGCCTGGCAGCGGCTCGGCGGGCTGATGGACGCCCTCGACGGCGAGGAGGATCTGCGCTGCATCATCATGCGCGGGGTGGATTCCCGGGCTTTCGCCGCCGGTGCCGACATCTCCGCCTTCGCCCGCGAGCGGGCCGATGTCGGACAGGCGCGGATCTACGGACGCACGGTGCATGCCGCGATGACGGCGGTGATGCGCTGCCGGCATCCGGTGGTGGCGGCCATCGAGGGGGTCTGCGTGGGCGGCGGGCTGGAGCTCGCCTGCGCCTGCGATCTGCGCATCGCCGGGGCCTCGGCCCGCTTCGGCGTGCCCATCAAGAAGCTCGGCCTGACCATGGCCTATGGCGAGCTCAAGGTGCTGATGGATCTGGTCGGCCCCGCCAATGCCGCCGAGATCCTGCTCGAAGGGCGGATCTTCGATGCCGAACGGGCCCGGGAGATGGGCCTGCTCAACCGCATCGTCGCGGATGGCGAGGCGCTCGCCGAGGCGCGGGCGACCGCCGGGCGGATCGCCGAGGGAGCGCCGCTGGTCGCCCGCTGGCACAAGAAGTTCATCCGCCGCCTGCTCGATCCCCGTCCGCTGACCGAAGAGGAGCTCGAGGAGGGCTTTGCCAGCCTCGGCACCGCCGATTACCGGCGCGGGGTGGAAGCCTTCCTCGCCAAGCGCGAGCCCGAGTTCCGCGGGGATTGAGATGCCGGAGAAAAAGACCGAGGGCGCATTGGCCGGGATCCGGGTGATCGAGCTCGCCCATATCATGGCCGGGCCGGTCTGCGGGCTGATGCTGGCCGATCTCGGCGCCGAGGTGATCAAGGTCGAACGGGCGCCCGCCGGGGACGACACCCGCCGCTCGGTGCCGCCGGAGATCGGCGGTGAGAGTGCCGCCTACATGATGATGAACCGGGGCAAGCGGGGCATCGTGCTCGATCTCAAGCAGGAGAAGGGGCGCGAGGTCCTGCTGCGGATGCTGGATACCGCCGATGTGGTGATCGAGAATTTCCGCAAGGGGACCATGGAAAGGCTCGGTCTCGGCTACGAGGAGGTGCTCAGGCCCCGCAATCCGCGCCTCGTCTACTGTGCCGTCTCGGGCTACGGCCGCACCGGCCCCCACGCCGATCGCGCGGGCTTCGATCTGGTGGCCCAGGGGCTTTCCGGGTTGATGAGCATCACCGGCGAAGGGCCCGGCCGGCCGCCGGTCAAGGTGGGGGCGCCGGTGACCGACATCACCGCCGGCATCCTCGCCGCCCTCGGGGTCTGTTCCGCCCTCGTCCAGCGCCAGCGCACGGGCGAGGGGCAGATGGTCGACACCTCGCTGCTCGAGGCCGGCATCACCCATACCTACTGGCATTCGGCGATCGCCTTCGCGACCGGCATCTCTCCCGGGCCGATGGGCTCGGCCCATCCCCTGAACGCCCCCTATCAGGCGTTCCCCACCCGGGACGGCTGGATCAACATCGGTGCCGCCAATCAGGCCAACTGGCTGCGGCTGCTGGAAGCGCTGGGCGCCGAAGAGCTCGCCCGCGATCCGCGCTTTGCCGAGAACCGGGGGCGGATGGAGCATCGCGAGGAGCTGGAGGCCGCCCTCACGCCCTATTTCGCCACCCGTACCACCGCCGAATGGCTGGCCGTCTTCGATGCGGTGGGGCTGCCGGCGGGCCCGGTGCTGTCGATCACCGAGATGCACGACCATCCCCAGGTGGTGGCCCGGCGGATGGTCACCGAGGTGCCGCACAGCAGGCTCGGACCGGTCCGGACCCTGGGCTGTCCGATCAAGCTCTCGGCAGCGCCGACCGAGCCGGTACGCGGCGCCCCTCTTCTCGGTGAACACACCCGGGAACTGCTCGCCGAGTATGGTTACAGTGAAGCGGAAATCGCCGCGCTGCTGGCGGAAAGGGTGGCAATCGCCGCCGAATAGCGGGATGATCGCGGGCGGCGGCGGACGGATCGTGCAAACCCCGCACGATAATACCACGTGGACTGCATAGCGCGGGAATATGGCGGGTTGCGTGCTTGACCTGCGAGCGGATCTCCACATGATTCGCGAGGGCAAGAAAACCGGCACGCATCCCCGCTTCGCCGACCGCTCGTCACAGGAGAACAAGACCATGCGCGATCTTCGCCTCGCCGTCCTGGTGCCTGCCGTTCTGCTGGCACTCCATGCAGCGCCGGCCATGGCCTATATCGGTCCCGGGGCGGGGATCACCATGCTGAGCGCGCTGTGGGGGGTGATCGTGGCGATCGCCCTGGCGATCGGCGCGGTGCTGTTCTGGCCGATCCGGGCCCTGCTGCGCCGCCGCCGCAAGAACGGTGCGGTGGCTGCCACCGGCGTGCAGGACGAGGGCCATTGAATGGCTTTCTGAACCTTCTCTTTCCCGTCTTCGACGCGCTCGACGGCATTTTCGGATTTCTGCCGGCGGCCCTGCGGGTCGCCCTGTTCGGGGTCCTGAGCGGGGCGCTGACCATGGCCGTCTACCGCTGGAGCTCGAATCAGGAGAGGATCCGCTCCCACAAGGAGGAGATGGGAAGGATCCGCCGGGCCCTCAAAGCGGCGGCCGACGATCTCGGCGAGACCATGCGTCTGTCACGGGCCAATCTCGGCGTTTCCTTCCGCCTGCTCGGCACGGTCACCGGCCCGGCCCTGCTCGCCTCTCTGCCCATCCTGTTCGTCATCGTCTGGGTGGCGACCCGCTACGGCTGGGAGCCGCCGCCGCCGGCATCGCCGGTGGCGATCACCTTCGAGCCGGCGCGCGACGGGGTGGTGGTGGAACCGCCGGACGCGCTGACGGTGGCCGGGGAGAAGCTGTTCCTGCGCTGGCCGGCGGCCTCGGGAGAGATCCGCTTTCGTGACGGGAAAGGGGTGATCTATGCGGGACCGCCGCCCGAACCCGGCAACGATGTGGTGCACAAGCCGCTTTGGTGGAATCTCCTGCTCGGCAACGATATGGGCTATCTGCGCGAGGACGCGGCGATCGAGGCCATTCGCTTCGAGCTCGCTCCGCGCCGGCTGATCCCGGCCGGACCCGGCTGGCTGGCCGGCTGGGAGGGGATCTATTTCGGCAGCCTGCTGATCACCTCGCTGCTCATCAAGATCGTCTTCCGGATCGACTGATGGCGGCTTCCTCTTCCGGCGGTGCCATGGAGATGCCGGGCTGGCTCGACCGGCTCGGCGGCTTCATCGAACGGACCGGCAATTTCTGGCGCCGCCTCGGCAATCTCGAAAGCCGGGTATTCGCCGCCGACCTCGAGGAGATCCGGATCGACCGGCCGATCTATGTGGCCGGGCTGGCCCGGGCCGGCACCACCATTCTGCTCGAACTGCTGGCCTCGCGTCCCGGCGTCGCCACCCATCGCTATCGCGATTTTCCGCCGCTGTTCACGCCGATCTTCTGGAACCGGGCCTTCGCCCATATCTACAGCAAGGATGCGCCGCCCACCGAGCGGGCCCACAGGGACCGCATCCTGGTCACCCCGGACAGCCCCGAAGCGCTCGAGGAAGTGCTGTGGATGCATTTCTTTCCGGACATCCACGATCCGGCCCGCTCCAGCATCCTCGACCGCGAGACCAGCAATCCCGCCTTCGAGCGCTTCTATACCGACCATCTCCGCAAGATCCTGCTGATCCGGGGTGGCGAGCGCTATCTCTCCAAGGGCAACTACAACCTCACCCGTTTTCCCTATCTCCTGAAGCTGTTCCCCGATGCCCGGTTCGTCGTGCCGGTGCGGGATCCGCGCTGGCACGTGGCATCCCTGATCAAGCAGCACCGGCTGTTCTGCCGCGAGGAGGAGCGCGATCCGCGCATCCTCGCGCATATGCGGCGGGTCGGCCATTTCGAGTTCGGCCTCGATCTGCGCCCGATCAACACCGGCGATACGGCACGGGTGGAAAGCATCCGGGCGCTGTGGCGGGAAGGCGATCTGGTGCGCGGCTTCGCTCGCTACTGGGCCATGCTCTACGGATTCCTGCTCGATCGGCTGGCCGCCGATGCCCCCCTGCGCGCCCACACATTGCTGGTACGCTACGAGGATCTCTGCGACCGGGCAGAAGAGACCCTGGCCCGGGTCTTCGCCCATGTCGAATTGCCGCTCACCGGGGAGGAGCGGGCCATCGCCGCCGCCCGGCTCAGCCGACCGGGCTACTACCGGCCGGAGTTCGATGCCGCGGAGGAGGCGGCGCTCGCCGAAGAGACCGGCGAGGTCTGGGCGCGCATCGGCGAATACGCCGCCCGTTCGGCGGACGGATGATCCGCGGCGAGCCGGGATTCAGTCCTCGAGACGGAAGCCGATCTTGAGCACCACCTGGTAGCTCTCGACCCGGCCGTCCCGCACCGTGCCGCGGGTCTCCACCACCTCGAACCAGTCGACATGGCGCAGGGTCCTGCAGGCGCGTTCCACCGCCTTTTCGATGGCATCGGAGATGGAGCTCTCCGAAGTGCCGACGATCTCGGTTCTCTTGTAGACATGGCCCGGCTGCATGCGTCTTCTCCCCGAGGATTTTCCGAAGCCCCAGCATGCCCCTCTCAGGAGGGATCGGAAAGGGCGAAAAACGCGCGGGAGGAGCGGAAGGCGTGGCCGGCGAGAGCGTTTTCGAGCGCCGCCCGCAACGCCCGGCGATCGCCGAAATCGCCGCCTCGCGCCCGCACCGCGAGGGCGACGAGACGGGCGAGATCGTAACCCACGGCCGCGGCCTGCTCCGGCTCCACCGCTCCGCGGATGGCGATCCTCAGCGGTGCCCCCGCCCGGGCGGGAAGCTCCGGCGGCAGGCGCCCGACCAGAAAGGCCGGCTCGCCGATGCCGGCGAGTCCCTCCGCTCCCCGGGTGCTGTCCACCACCGTGACATGGACGTCGAGCCCGCCCAGATGGCCGTCCGATTGCTCGTCCGGATGGCCGTCGAACGCGCGGGTCGCCTCCATGAAGCCCGCCCGCATCCGTTCCCCGAGTTCCCGATCGGGGCCGGAAAGGGGCAACAGGAGAGCGAGATCGAAACTGTGGGCGCGCAACCCGCCGGCGGCGAGCATCAGCGGCAGGGCCGCGAGCAG
>CAYYZI010000001.1:35448-37312 GCA_964475675.1 uncultured Geminicoccaceae bacterium | reverse complement strand
CCGGGGTCAGGGAAGGAACAGCTCGACGAAACGGTCGACGGGAAGTGCCGCGATTCCGGCCCGGCTTTCCGTCGCCGCCAGGATCCGATCACATTGGCGACGCGCAAAGCGACCGGCCAGATGGCTGCGGAACTTCTCCTCGAGATGGGGCAGGGCCTCCCGCCGCCGCCGGCGATGGCCGATGGGGTAGAGGATCTCCACCTCTTCGGTGGCGCTGCCATCGGCGAAGAACACCCGCACCGCGTTGGCGATCGCCCGCCTTGCGGGATCGTGATAGGCGGCGGTGAAGGCCGGATCCTCGAACACCTCCATGCGGGCCCGGAGCCGATCGATGCGCGGATCGGCGGCGACATCCTCCTCGTAATCCGCCGCCGTGAGGCGGCCGAAGAGAAGCGGCACCGCCACCATGTACTGCAGGCAGTGATCGCGGTCGGCGGGATTGTGGAGAGGTCCCTTCTTGTCGATGATGCGCACCGCCGCCTCCTGGGTGCGGATGGTGATCCGTTCGATCTCCCCGATCCGGTCGCGCACTTCGGGATGGAGGGCGAGGGCCGCCTCCACCGCCGTCTGGGCATGGAATTCGGCCGGATATTTCACCTTGAAGAGGATGTTCTCGATCACGTAGGCGGCGAGCGGGCGGGACAGGCGTACCTCGCGGCCGCCGAACAGCACCTCCTGAAAGCCCCAGCGGGGTGCCGAGAGAGCCGTGGGACAGCCGATCTCGCCGCCGAGGGTGCGAAGGGCGAGCTGTACCGCCCGGCTCGCCGCATCCCCCGCCGCCCAGCTCTTGCGCGGCCCGGCATTGGGAAAATGCCGGTAGGTCCGCAGCGGATGTCCGTCCACCCAGACCTGGGAGAGGGCATCGACGATCTCCGCCCGGCCGCCGCCCAGAAGCCGGGTGCAGACCGCACAGGAGGCGAGCTTGACCAGGATCACATGGTCGAGGCCGACCTCGTTGAAGGCATTGTCGAGGGCCAGCACGCCCTGGATCTCGTAGGCCCGGATCAGGGCCTCGAGGACGGTCTCCATCCGCGGCACCGGATCGCCCGTGGCCCGGGCCCTTCGCGCCGTCCAGTCGGCGACCGCCAGGATGGCGCCGAGATTGTCGGAAGGGTGTCCCCATTCGGCGGCCAGCCAGGTGTCGTTGAAATCCAGCCAGCGGATCATGGTGGCGAGATCGAAGGCCGCCTTGACCGGATCCAGCACGAAGGAGGTGCCCGGCACCCGCGCCCCCTCCGGAACCGAGGTTCCGGGCACCACCGGCCCCAGCAGCCTGCTGCATTGGGGATGCGCGAGCGCGGCGAAGGCACAGGCCAGGGCATCGAGGAGGCAGAGGCGGGCGGTCTCCAGCGCTTCCTCGGAGGGGTCGAGCGGGCAGATCACGTAATCGGCGATGGCCGTCAGCAGGGGATCGGGATCGGGGCGGCTCATGCACCGCGCTCCGGAGGATCCGCGAAGCGCTGCCCGAGCGCATCGAAGAAGGGCTTGCGCACCAGCTCCTGGCGTTCGGCGAAGGGTGCCAGGAGCTCGGGATCCTCTTCCAGCATGCCCCGTTCGCGCAAAACACCGAGGGTTCGAGTCATGCCGTGGATCGCTCCCTGCAGGGCGGCGTTGGCATAGAGGAGGAGCGCATAGCCCATGGCGGCGAAGCGTTCCTGCGGCAGGATCGGGGTGCGGCCGCCGATCACCATGTTGACCATCAGCGGGGCATCCGGCAGGCGTCTGGGGATCTCGGCGAGCTCGGCCTCGCTTTCCGGCGCCTCGAGGAACAGCAGATCGGCACCAGCCGCCCGGTAGCGGCGGGCACGGGCGATCGCCTCCTCGAAGCCGAGCACCGCCCGGGCATCGGTGCGGGCGACGATCA
>CAYYZI010000001.1:12518-35348 GCA_964475675.1 uncultured Geminicoccaceae bacterium | reverse complement strand
GCGATCGCCTCCTCGAAGCCGAGCACCGCCCGGGCATCGGTGCGGGCGACGATCAGCAGAGCGGGGTCGCAGCGGGCGGCGCGGGCGGCACGGATCCGTTCCTCCATCTCCTCGGGCGGAATCACCGCCTTGCCGGCGAAATGGCCGCAGCGTTTGGGCCAGAGCTGATCCTCGATCTGCACCGCATCGGCACCGGCCCGCTCCAGCCGGCGCACCGTCTCGTAGACGTTGAGGGCGTTGCCGAAGCCGGTATCGGCATCGACCAGGAGCGGCAGCTCGCAGGCCCCGCGCATCGCCCGCACGGCACTTTCGAGCTCGGCGAGGCCGAGAAAGCCGAGATCGGGCAATGCCAGACGGCTGTTGGTGATGCCGGCGCCGCTGGCATAGACGGCCGCAAAGCCGAGCTCCTCGATGATCCGGGCGGTGAGCGCATCGGCCGCGCCCGGTACCAGCATCGCCCGCCGTTCGGCGAGGAGCTCGCGCAACCGCCGCCTGCGCGCACCGTCTTCCTGCATCCCCGTTCTCCCGCCCCGTCCGGCGACATCCTGCACCTTGAAGTGGCGCGCACCCTCGCGCAAGGGATGGGCGAGGCGCAGCATCGGGGGAGGGAATGGCGATGTTCGCGGACGGCCCGTTTCCGCCGGCGGAGCTTGCGGATCTGCCGGAAGACGTGCGGGCGCGGATCCTGGCGGTGCAGGAGAAGGCCGGTTTCGTGCCCAACGTGTTCCTGCTGCTGGCGCGCAGACCGGCCGAATTCCGCGCCTTCTTCGCCTGGCACGATGCGCTGATGGAAAAGGAGGAGGGGCTGTCGCGGGCCGAGCGGGAGATGATCGTGGTGGCGACCTCGGCCCGCAATCGCTGCCTCTATTGCGTGGTCGCCCATGGTGCGATCCTGCGGGTACGGGCGAAGGATCCGGAGCTTTCCGACATTCTCGCCATCGACTGGAGGAAGGCCGGGCTCGGCCCCCGTCAGCGGGCCATGCTGGCCTATGCCGAAAAGCTCGCCATGCGACCCTGGGAAACGGGGCCCGAGGATGCCGAAGCGCTCCGGGCGGCCGGCTTCGATCTCGAGGAAATCTGGGATATCGGGGCGATCACCGCGCTCTTTGCCATGAGCAACCGGCTCGCCCATATGAGCGGGCTTCGCCCCAATCCCGAATTCCATCTGCTGGGCCGCCTGCCGCGCTCCTGAAGAGCGGGCTCAAAGCGCGAGTTCGAGATCCAGCAGCCGGGCCACGGTGCGGGCCGTTTCCGACCAGTCGGAGAGACGTTCGCGGGCGGCGAGCGCGCCGGCCTTGAGCCGGGCCTGCAGGGCCGTATCGGTGAGCACCCGTCGCAGCACCGCAGCGAGGGCCGCCGGATTGTCCGGCTCCACCAGGATCGCGGCATCCGGCGGCAACACCTCGGCCACCGCCCCGCCGCGGGTGGCGACCACCGGCAATCCCCGGGCGATGGCTTCCATCAGGGCCATCCCGTACCCCTCGTAGCGCGAGGAGGAGACGAACAGATCGGCCGGCCGCCAAGCCGCCTCGAGGGCTTCGCCCTGGCATTCGCCGACGAACACCACCCGATGGCCGAAACCGAAGGCGATCACCGCTTCCCGTACCGCCCGGGCGGTCACCGGATCGCGGGTGGCCGAGCCGACGATGTCCAGCCGCCAGGGCCGGTCGGCGAGATGGGCGAGGGCCCGGATCAGGGTCAGATGGTCCTTGCGCGGGGTCAGGGAGGCCACCGAAAGCAGGCGCGGCGGATTCCAGGCCGAGCCCGGCACCGCTTCGGCCGGATCGATGCCCGGTTCGGCGACGGTGATGCGGTGGACCGGCACCGCGAACTCGCGCACCAGTACCTCGCGGGTGGTGGGCGAGGTGACGATGACCCGGCGGGCGTGGAACAGGGCGGTGCGTTCGCTGGCCATCAGCCGACGTACCTCGCCGGGCGGCAGCCCTGCCTCGTAGGCCAGAGGATGATGGACGAGGGCGATCAGATGCAGCCGGCCGGCGTGCCGGGCGACGATTTCCGGCATCGCACCGAAGGCCAGATTGTCGACGATCACGGTACTGCCGGACGGCAGTTCCGCGAACAGACGATCGGCCGCGACCAGATCCTCGGGGTCGGGAAAGGGGAAACGTGTCGGCAGCGATTCGGTGCGCAGGGGAAAACCGAGCGCGCGCAGCTCCGCGACCAGGCGACGATCGTAGACATAGCTGCCGGTGAGTTGATCCAGTGAGCCGGGAACGACGAAGACGATTTCGTTCATCGGTGCTTCTGCTCCCCGAGGCCGGGCATGTCTTCCGGAGGAGGTCGCCACGGCATGGTTGCCTTAGACCCTCGTCCAGTCTCTCCCCATAATGCGTTCGGGCGGGAGGGTGAAGGAAAAAAGGAGAAAGGGATGGGTATCCCGACCATTGGCGGCATCTCCGGCCGACCCGCCGTCATCTTGCGGGAAGCGGACGATGTGGGGTGAGGAGGACTGTCAGTGCATCGCCCTGCGCGGGGTCGAGGTGATGGTGCGTCTCGGCCTCCTGGAGCGGGAGCGAAAGGCCGCCCAGAAGGTGATCGTCGATGTCGAGCTGTGGCGCCGGCACCGGGGCTACGAGGGTGGCGGGCTCGATGCCTGCATCGATTACGACCGCATCCATCGCCACCTCCGGGAAGTCTGGCCGAAGCGGCCGCACACGGATCTTCTCGAGGAGCTCGCCGAGGAGCTGATCGCCTTCTGCTTCGAGGATCGCAGGGTGGAGGCCTGCCGGGTGCGTCTGCGCAAGCCGGAGGTCTATGCGGACGGGGCGGTGCCGGAACTGCTGGCCTTCCGCCATCGCCGGGGCTGAACCTCACGGCCGTTCCGGGCCCGGGCCGAAGATGCGGCGCAGGCGGCGGCCCGGCGCCGGTCCGAAGGCGAGCATGAAGAGATGGGCGAGCAGAAAGAGAAAGGCCGCCACCGCCAGCAGGTGATGGGCGAGGGCCACCGGCCACGGCCCGGCCAGCCCGAAAATGCGTGTCGGCAGACGTTCGGGTGCCAGGTAGACGAGCCCGGTGAGGATCAGGAGCGGCGTCAGCAGATACAGAACGAATCGGTAGGCGAGCGCCTGCAGGCGGTTGATTTCCCCTTCTTTTGCATTGCCGGGCAGCGGGGTGCCGGCGCCCATCGCCCGCAGGTAGTCACGCAGCAGCGACCATGCGCCCGGCATCTCCCCGGCGGGCCGGTAGCGCCTGCCGAAACCGCCCGCCGCCAGCCAGACCAGATGCGGAATCCACAATGCGGCGAGCAGGATGCCGCCCCATTCGTGCAAAATCGTGGCCGTCCGATAGTCGCCGAGGCCGAAATGCAGTACCGTTCCGCTGGCCAGCAGCAGGAGGAAGAGGAGGGCGGCGATCCCGTGCCAGAGCCGCAGCCAGAGCGGCAGGGGAGGGGCGAGCGGTTCGGGTGACACCGCGGGAACGGCCCGTCTCCGCCGCATGCCGTAGGCTCCGGCCAGCAGCAGCACACCGGAGCCCGCGGCATAGGTGACGAGATCGAGGGGCAGGTTCCGGGTCGCGCCCATCACGTAGGTGTCTTCGAGGATCGGCGGGTTGGTGAAGCCCAGGAGGGTGCCGCCCGCCGGGCGATACCGGTAGAGTCCGGTGCGGAGGATCGAATCCCGGCGATGGCAGGGGGTGCAGACCCGTTCCGTCCGGGCCGCCACCGGCAGCAGATGGGATACCGGAGGACCGCTCTGGCGGTGGCAGTCGATGCAGCGCGTGGCCGCCAGATGCCGGTCGGGACGGGGCAGAAAGGCATGTTCGGCGAGAAGGCCGCGTCTGGCGGGATCGGCCAGCGGCCCGCCGGCCTGCCGGCGGTGGCAGGCGAGGCAGGGGCCGTTCTGATGGCCGAGAATGGCGGAGGTCGTGGCCAGGGAGGCGAGGCTGCGAAAGGCGTGGGGAGCATGGCAGGATTCGCAGCGGAATCCCTTCACCCCGGCATGCGCCGAGCGTTCGAACTCCTTGGTGATACGGGGAAAATCATAGACTGCGTCGGCCACGGCCCCGATCTCCTCCTCGCGGGGATGGCAGTCGCCGCAGGCACGGGTGGTGCGGTCGCGGGGATGGGGGAAGATGGGGAAGCGGCCGGTATGGCATGTGCGGCAGGGCAGGCGGCCGTGTTCCGATTTGCGCAGAGCCGCGATGTCGACGGCGATGTCGCGTCTGGCGCCGGTGCGGGGATCGGTGACGATGCGCGGGCCGCCCGCATGGCAGCCTTCGCAGCGGATCTCGGGGGTCGCCGCTGCGCTCGGCGGGCCGGCTATCGGCAGCAGCAGGAAGGTACAGGCCAGCAGGAACGCCGCCCGCAGGAGAAGGGTGCGCTCAGGGGTGGGCATCGGCCGGCTTGAAGCCGCGCAGATGGGTCGGCCGCAGGGCGCCCGCGAGCACCACCTCGACGAGGGCCCGGCGGACCGCGATCCAGCGGTCGTAGATCTCCTCGCCGACCATGGCGATCACCCGCTCGCGCAGCGGCCCCTCGATGCGGGCGGTCTCGCGTTGCACTTCGCGCGCATACCAGGCCTGACGATCGCGGCTGCCGACCCTAACGAAGCCGCAGCGACGCAGGAGATCCTCGGTCTCGGCCGCCGTCGCCATCCGGAAATCCAGGGGCTCGAGTTCCAGGAAGCGGCGCATGGCCGGTTCGCTGTCGGCATTCTCGCCGGCCAGCCAGTCGCTCGCCGCGAACACCCCGCCGGGGCGCAGCACCCGCAGGATTTCCCCAAATAGCGCCGCCTTGTCGGCGACATGGATCAGCGAGTCCTTGCTGAACACGCAGTCGAAGCTCGCCTCGGCGAAGGGCAGCGGCCCCGGTGCCACGAGACAGAGGGTGATGCGAGATTCGAGCCCGGCGGCAGCGATGCGGCTTCTCGCACGGGCCAGGATCTGCGGCTCGACATCGATGCCGAGGAGGCTGGCGGTGCCGCATTCCTTCACCAGGGTACAGGCCGGCCCGCCGGTGCCGCAGCCGATATCCAGGACGCGCCATCCCGAAAGATCGAGGCCGCGGACGATCTCCCGCACTTCTCCGGGGCCTCCCGGCGACAGGAAACCGTTGCCCCAGACTGCCTCCAGACGATCGAGGAAATCTTCGGGATATTGCGGCCTGGCGCTGTCCATGCCGGCGTTCCTCACCTCGGAGCCGGGATCCTATTGCCGTGGAAGGGGGTGGACAACCGGCTCCCCCTTTCCCTCGAGGCGGGCGAACAGGGTTTCCATCTCCTGCCGGTCCGGAAAGGAGGCGAGGGTACCGCGGCGGCCCACCGAAAGCGAGGCGGCGGCCACCGCCCGGCGCAGGGCAATCGGCGGCGGCAGGCTGCGATCGAGGCCGGCGGCCAGCACGCCCAGAAGGAGATCTCCGGCACCGGTGGTATCTATCGCCTCCGCCCGCGGTGCCGGAATGTGGATGTGCCCGTTCTCGTCGCACAGCACGGCACCTCCGGTGCCGAGGGTGACGACCAGCCGTCGGATGCCGGCGGCCTGCAGGTTGGAGACGGCACGGTCGAGCTCCTCCTCGCCGCCATGCAGGCGAACCTCGGCGGCATTGGCCACCAGCATGTCCACCAGAGGCAGGAGTTTTTCGCCGGCGAAGGCCACCGGCGGTGGATTGAGAATGCCGTACATGCCGCGCTCGCGGGCAGTCCGCAGCGCCGCCTCGAGGGTGGCGGCGGGAAGATTGCCGCCGACCAGCAGCAGATCACCGCGGCGAAAGCCGGCGAGAAACCTCCGCACCGCATCCGGATCGGGTGCGCCTTCGGGCGGGGAGACCCCGAGAATGGCGTTTTCGCCGCCGGGGGTGACGAAGATCAGGGATTCGTCGGTGGGCTGCGGACGGCGAAGCAGGGAGGAGGGATCGATCCCTTCCGCCGCCAGTCGTGCGGCGATCGCATCGCCATGGGCATCCTCGCCGATCGCTGCGCAGAGACGCACAGAGGCTCCGGCGCGCCGGGCCGCGATCGCCTGGTTGAGCCCCTTGCCGCCGAAATCCCGCCGTTTGCCCAGGGCGGCCACCGACTGGCCGGGACGCGGCACCGTTTCCACCTCGAAGACGAGGTCGATGGCGGCATTGCCGAGGACGGCGATGGGCAAGCGGGCCTCCCCGGAGCGCTCCGGGCTAGCGCGGCGAGCGCGGCGGGCTGACGATTTCCAGGCGCAGATGGCGGATGTCCAGGGTCAGTTTGCCCCGTTCCTCGAAATTGACGGTGACCCGACTGCCGATCACCGACTGCACCTGCCCGAGACCCCAGTCCGGCTGGCGGGGATTGCGGACCATCGCGCCCGGGGCGAGGAAGAGATCGTCGCTCATGCCGGAAAGCCTATCAGGCTGCGGGCGGTGGGACAATCGCGCGCAGGTGGAGGGGTCGCTCTTGCCCTCTTCCTGTCGCCTGCCTAAAGAGCGTTTAGAATCATTCCAAAAACGGGCCGTCCTGCCGCCGCCGCGACAATGCGAGGTTCCGGAAGCGAGCTGCTTCCGGGCTCGGGCAACGCGCGCAGGCGGAAAGGTTCGCGACGCCCGAAAACGCATCGATGGAGGAGTTTGCAGGAATGCATGAAGGCATCATCACCCTCGGCCAGAGCCTGCCCGAGACCGTGCTTCCGGCCTATTTCCCGGCGGATCGGAGCGAAGGGCAGATCACCCTGCCGCAGAGCGGCAAATGGACCGTGCTGGTCTACTATCCGGCCGATTTCACCTTCGTCTGTCCGACCGAGCTTGCCGATTATGCGCGCTATCACGAGAAGCTCGCCGGGCTCGGGGTGGCGCTGATCGGGATCAGCACCGATACCGTGTTCACCCACAAGGCCTGGCTCGATGCCGAAAAGATGCTGGCCGAGGTGAAATTCCCGCTGGCCGCCGATCACACCGGCCGTCTCGCCCGCCGCCTCGGCATCTACAACGAGGAGGACGGCACCGCCCTGCGCGGCACCTTCGTGATCGATCCCGAAGGGGTGCTCCGGGCCCAGGAGATCACCTGGTACGATGTCGGTCGCAGTGCCGCCGAACTGGTCCGTCAGATCGAGGCCTTCCAGTTCGTGGCCGCCAATCCGGGAGTGGCCTGTCCGGCCGGCTGGAAGCCGGGACAGAAGGTGCTGCGGCCGGGGCTGGAGCTGGTCGGCCGGGTGGGCGAGGAACTCGCCGCCTGATCCCCTGTCGCTGCTGTCGCTACGGAACGGGCGGCCTTCGGGCCGCCCGTTCGCGTCGGTGGAGGAAAGAGCGTCAGCGGGTGGCGGAAGCCAGCTTCGGCGCGCCGCGCTTCCAGCCCAGAAGCGAGATCTCCTTGCGCCGGCCGCTGGCGTATTTCTTGATCCGCTGCACGTAATGGCCGATCGCTGGGGCATAGTACCAGATATGGGTGCGGGTGACGGCGTCGGTCACCTGGTCGTAGCGCTTGCACACCACCTTGTAGGCATCGAAGCTGCCGGCGGGGACCTGGAGCTTGCGCGGCCTGTTGACCTTGCATCGCCAGAGTTCGCTGTAACGCGTGACTTCGCCGGTCTTCTTGTCGGTCTTCCGGTAATCGATGGTGATCGTGCTGCGCTTTTTGTAGGCGAGCGGCCACAGTCCGCCCTCGACCTTCACCGTCACCGCCTCGCCCCGGCTGGAGGGGCCGTCCCAGGCGATCTGGGGAACGAAGATGTCGGCCTTCTTGGTGAAGCGGTAGCCGCTCTCGGTCACCCATTCGCTCTGTTCCGGGGTGCTCGCCACCACCTCGCGGGTCACCGTCCTCCCCTTCTCGTCCTGGTAGGTGAAGAGATCGCCGGCCCGGTAGGCGGGCAACGGGGCGGGAGCGAGGGCCACGGTCTGGATCCGGGCATTGGTGCCGAGACAGCCGGCGAGGGTGGCGGTGGCCAGGAAAAGGCCGCCGAGGCGGGCAAGTCGCAGAGCGCTGATGGTCATTCGAGGTCTCCTTCGCAGGTCGGTCCGGGTTCAGGCAGCAAGAGAAGGGGAAGCGGCGAACGCCAGGCAGTCCTCCAGCCGGGACGGCAGATCGCCGCGGTCGGGGGCGATGCAGTGGGCGAACTCGTGATCGGATGCGGGCAGCGCAACAAAGCGCAGCCGGGCGCGGATGCCGAGTTTCTCGGCGGAGGATTCGAGCAGGGTCAGCCAGCGCCGGCCCCGCTCGAAGCGGTTGGTTCCCAGACGGCGATCGACCAGACGGCTCTGATTGAGGGCCTCATCGCGCAGCCTGTCCAGCTCGCCGACCAGCACGGTGACGGGAATCCGCAGAAAGGCGGGCAGGGAAAAGCGCAGATCGGGCAGCCGTTCGCAGGGGGCGAGACCGCGGGGAAAGGGCAGGGCGGGATCCGGCAGGGTGTACCAGCCGGCCGCCGCCAGCATCAGGCTGGCGATCCGTTCCGGATATGCGAGAGCGTAGCGATGGGCGAACTGGGCGCCGCCCGAAAAGCCGAACAGATGGATCCGGCGGGTGTCGATGCCGAGACGGTGGCGGACATCGCTCAGCATCGCCTCCAGCGCCAGATCGGCGCGCAGGCCGCGGCCCCGCCGGCCGAGACGCTGATAGTCCGGAAACAGATCCTTGGGGAACAGCGGTGCCAGCAGCACCGCACCATGGCGGGCCGCCACCGCGCTGAAGGCCTCGGCATGTTCGGCGGCGTTGCGGGAGATGCCGTGGACCGCCACCAGGATCGGCGGCCGTTCCTCCGCCACCGGCGGCTCCTGCAGCCAGTAGCCGAGACGATCGTCTTCGCGGAGGGTGACGAATTCGGGTTTCATGACGGGGATCTCACGAAGCTGCCGGAAGTGGGCGGGGAGCCAGCGGATGATGCCTGCTTTCCAGCAGGGCGGCGGGACTGTCGATCGCCGCCAGGCGGCCGGATTCGAGCAGCCAGGCGGTGTCCGCGAGGCGGGCGAGACGCGGATTGTGGGTCGAGAACAGGATGCTGCCGGCGAAGCTGGCGAAGAGCGCTTCCAGCACCGCCACGGCCTCGGCATCGAGGGCGGTTTCCGGCTCGTCGAGCAGCAGCAGGCGGGGTTTCGCCAGCCAGGCGCGGGCCAGCATGATGCGCATCCGTTCGCCGGCCGAGAGATTGCGCCCTTCCTCGGCGAGCGGGGTATCGAGACCGCGCGGCAGCCGGGCCACCAGAGCGGCGAGGCCGGTGCGTTCCAGCACCTCGGCGAGTTCCTCCTCGGCGATCGGCCCGCTGCCGTAGAGCAGGTTGGCGCGCAGGCTCGCGCGCAGCAGGGGGAAACCGCTGCCGGCGAAGGCCAGGGCACGGCGCCGGGCGCTCGGCCGGAGCCGGGTGATCTCCACCCCGTCGAGGCGGACATGGCCGCGATCCGGCGCGAGGATGCCGCCCACCAGCAGCAGCAGGGTGGTCTTGCCGGCGCCGTTGGCCCCCAGCAGGGCGACCCGGGAACCGGGTTCCAGCGTGGCGCTGATGCGGCGGATGCGGCGGCCGTAGCGCAGCCGCTCCAGGGTGATCCGGCCGGGGCCGTCGGGCAGGCGGCGGGTCTGTCGCCGGGCCGGGGCGCTGCAGGCGAACAGCCCCTCGATCTTCTCGCGGGCGACCGCCGCATTGTTCCAGTATTCCCAGACCCGGCCGAGCTCCTTCAGGCGGGGGGTGAAGATGCCGACGATCAGGAGCGCGGCCACCACCCCGCCCGGGGAGGTGAAGCCGGCGCGGATCTGCCAGGCGCCGATGCCGAGGACGATGGCCATGCCGGCCACCGCCCCGCCATCCCCGAGAGCGCGCAGGGCGCCGGCCACCCGGGCCCGGGCGATGGCCCGTTCCATGAGCCGGCCGCTGATCCGGACGAAGGTGCGGCGTTCCCGTTCCGCCCGTCCGAAGGCCAGGACCGTGGTCATCGCCCCCAGCCGATCGGCCAGCAGGGATGCCAGCCGGCCGCGTTCCCGACGCAGCCTGCGGGCACTTCCGCGCAGGGCGTGACCGAGCAGGAGCCCGGGCGCGGCGGCGACCGCCACCGCCAGCAGCAGCACCAGGCCGAGGGCCGGCTCCACGACCAGCAGGGCGAGGATCGCCCCGGCGGCGGCGAGGCCGCTCACCAGCAGCCGGGCGAGACCGCGGGCCAGCCACTGGCGAAGGGCGGTGAGATCGCCGGCAAAGCGCACCAGCAGGGCGCCCCGGCCGCAGGGCAGACGGGCCTCGGGGCCGAGGTTCAGGAGATGGGCGAACAGGCGGCTGCGCAACTCGTGCACATAGCCCTGGCCGAGACGCTCGCTCTCCACCGTTTCCAGGAAGCGCAGCGCCGCCACCGTCACCGCCGCCAGGGCGAGGCCGCCGACCAGCACGGTCAGCGAGCCGGGGACGCCGGCCGGATCGGCAATCCGGTCGAAGCCGGCGCGCACCAGCAATGCCGCCAGCACCGTCGCCACCGCCTGGGCCAGGCCGTAGCCGGTCAGGCGCAGAAACTGCAGGCGCCGGTCACCCGACCAGAGACGGGGCATGCCCATGGAACGGGGATCAGGCCGCGGCCGCACGATCGGTGGCCGCTTCGGGCAGCCACAGCCCGGCCGCGATCTCGGCGGCATCGACCACCGGCAGCTCGAGCGCGGCTTCGAGCTCGCGCCGGGCGAGGGGGGCGGTGGTGACCCTTCCGCTGATCGCCAGCGGTACCAGATCCCGGGCCACCAGCCACTGCACGGCACCGAGCGCACCCATCGCATCGGCGGCCGCCAGTAGGATCCCGTCGACCGCCTCGCGGAACAGCGGGGAGGTGACCAGACGGGCGGTTTCCTCGAACAGCAGGCCGTCGGCGATCTCCAGGATCACCACCTCGCTGCCGGCCCGCCGATGGGCCTCGAGCAGGCCGAGGAGCAGCGACTGGTGGACCGCCGCCGGCAGGCGGTGGGTCGAGGGGAAGCCGAAATCGGTGAAATCGAGCACCGGCTCGGCGCCGGCATCGAGGCAGGCCCAGCGATCGCCGCCGGCTCCCGTGCCGGTGACCTTGGCGGTGCCCACCTTGAGGCCACAGCGGCGGAAGCCGCGCACCAGGGCCGCCGCGGTGGTCGTCTTGCCGGCGTTCATGGCGGTGCCGAGGACGGCGACGGTCCAGGGGGCGCCCGCCTCGAGGGGGGGATGCGGGCGCTTTCCGGAGAGGGAAAGAGGGGCGAACTGGCGGATGTTGAGAGGTCTTCCCGCGGCATCGGCGAGCAGGCCGACGGGGGCGATCTCGGTGGGGCGTCGGCTGCGCTCGTGGCGGCTCAGGCAATGCGCGGCGATGCCGCCGGCGGCGATCAGATGGCAGGGCTCGAGGCGGTCGGGCACGCAGGCCTCGAACTGGTCGCTGGCATAGCGGTCGGCGAACACCAGCACCACCTCGTCACCCTCGTAGAGGGCCGCCCGCCGGCCGTTGGCGAGCTCCAGCTTGGCGTGGTGGCCGAGCTTCAGGATGCGGGCCAGCACCAGATCTCCGGCCCGGGGACGTGGCCCCTCCGGCAGCAGCCGCAGCGCCGCCGATGGCGCCAGATGGCGTGCCGCATAGGCCCGCTTGGCACGATGCAGACGCTCGGGATCGAGCGGCAGAGCGCAGTTTTCGCTCCGATCTTCCGACCGGGTTGCGGTCGAGGACAGTATTTCCACCGGATCGACGAACGCATCCATGTCGAAAGACACTCCGATTCTCCCCGAGCAGTTGGCGATGCGGAGACAGGGATACGGAAGGAAGCTTACCGAACACTTACCCGCGAGCATCGGGATGCGTGCCCGAGTATGTCCTTCCCGATCATGAAAACGGGAGAATCGGAAATCTCATCCCGGAGCTGCCGGGATTTCTCGAACGGAAGCGGAACGGCCTCAGTCTCCGGGCCGTTCCTCGAGGATATAGGCGAAGCGGGGATCCGCGGGCGTGCCGCCGAGCCCCTCGCCCTCCCCGGGACGCCAGCCGATCACCTCCTCGATCCTGCGGGCGAGGGCGAAGTCCCGCTCGGTGATGCCGTCGTGGTCATGGGTCCGCAGCCACACCTCCACCCGGCCCCAGGCGAGGCGGAGTTCGGGATGGTGCCAGGCCTGCTCGGCGAGATGGCCGATCGCCCCCGCCACCAGCAGCGCGCTCTTCCAGCCCTGCACCCGGAAGATGCGCCGGAGATGGCCGTCGGCCACCCGCCAGCGGGGGAGCTCCCGTGCCAGCCGTGCCGCGGCCGCGGTTTCCTCGTAGACGCGAAGTCCGTCTTTTCCGCTCATCTGTCCGCCTCCCGGATCGTCGGGGTCGTTGGTGATCTAGCGGTTTCACCGCCCGCGGCAATCGGCACGGGTTCGGACAACATGCGGGGAACCGGCGAGCGCGGCGTGCCGCTCGTGCCGGGGAGGGGAGATTCGCCGGCTTGGCGCATATCAGATGATGCTTATATGAAACGTGAGACAGGTTTTCCGGAGCATCCTCCATGGCCAGCCACCGCCGTCTTCTCTGCCCTTCCTGCGGCACGCCGAACCGGGTGCCCACCGACCGCCCGGCCACCGCTGCCAGATGCGGCCGCTGCAAGGCGGCGCTTTTTCCCGATCATCCCGTGGAACTCGATGCCGCCTCCTTCATGCGCCATCTGGAGACGGACGAGGTTCCCCTGCTGGTGGACTTCTGGGCGCCCTGGTGCGGCCCCTGCCGGATCATGGAACCGAGCTTCGCCGAGGCGGCGAAGCGCTTTCGGAGCGAAGCGCGGTTCGCCAAGCTGAACATCGACGAGGCGCCGGAGATGGCCCGCCGTTTCGCGGTACAGGGAGTGCCCACCGTCATCCTGTTCGCCCACGGCCGCGAGCTCGCCCGCCGGAGCGGCGCCCTGCCGCGACCGATGCTGGAACGCTGGGTGGCGGAGCATCTGGCCACCGCCCGGGCCTGATCGCGGGGCGAATTCGCCGGCACGAAACGGATAGCTTCTCCGCTCCCGGCCCGCCATGATCGAGGCGGATGGGACGGGGAAGCGGGACATGGATCTCTTTGCGCAGGAACGGGAACGATGGCAGGCGGTGTTGGCCCGTGACGCGGCGGCCGGGGAGCGCTTCGTCTATGCGGTGCGCAGCACCGGCATCTACTGCCGCCCGAGCTGTCCTGCGCGCCGTCCGAAACGCCGGCAGGTGCGCTTCTTCGCAACTGCCGAGGAGGCCGAAACGGCCGGTTTCCGCCCCTGCCGCCGCTGCCGTCCCGAAGCTGCGGAACATGCTCCGACGCATCTCCTCGCCGCCGCCTGCAGGCAGCTCGAGGAGGCGGAAGAGGGGCTCTCGCTGGCTGCGCTCGCGGCACGGCTCGACATCTCCCCGAAGCGGCTGCGACGGCTGTTCGTCGAAACCCTGGGAATGACGCCCAAGCAATACGGCATGGCCCTGAGGCGGGCCCGCCTGCGGCATCTGCTGGACCGGGGAGAAAAGGTGACCGCCGCCATGTACGGAGCGGGCTTCGGCGGCCCCGCCACCTTCTATGCCCAGAGCGATGCCGCCCTCGGCATGCCCCCTTCCGCCTATCGCCGCGGCGGCGAGGGGCAGAGGATACGCTACGCCCTGCGCCGGACGAAGCTCGGCTGGCTGCTCCTGGCGGCCACCGATCGGGGCGTCTGTACCATCGCCTTCGGTGACGATCCGGAAGCCCTCGAAGAGGATCTCCGCCGCCGTTTCGCCCGGGCCGAACGGATCGAGAAGGATGCCGGGCTCGAATGCTGGCTCGCCCGCATCACCGCCTTTCTCGAGGATCCGACGACCCCTCTCGATCTGCCCCTCGACATTCGCGGCACCGCCTTTCAGGAAAAGGTGTGGCGGGCGCTGCGGGAGATTCCGCCGGGCCAGACGGTGGATTACGGCGAATTGGCGAAGAGGATCGGCGCGCCGCGGGCCGTGCGGGCGGTGGGTGCCGCCTGCGGCGCCAATCCGACGGCGCTGGTAATCCCCTGTCACCGGGTGCGCCGCCGCGATGGTGGTCTCGGCGGCTGGCGCTGGGGGGTGGCGCGCAAGCAACGGCTGCTGGAGGCGGAGGCGCGATTGCGGGAGAAGGAAGAGGCGTGAGCCGCGAGGACCGGGAACGCTGGGATCGCCGCTGGGCGGCGCGCAGCCACGATCTCGGCCGGCCCGAGCCCTTCCTCTTGCGCCATCTCGATCTGCTGCGTCCGGGCCGGGTGCTGGACGTGGCCTGTGGGGCGGGGCGCAACGCCCTGTTCCTCGCCGAACGCGGTTTTTCGGTCACCGCCATCGACATTTCCGGAGAAGGGCTCGCGCTGCTGCGCGAGCGGGCCCGGGAAAGAGGCGTGGAGATCGTCACCCGACAGGCCGATCTCGATGCCCCGGAAGCGCTTTCCGGGCTCGGGCGGTTCGACGATCTGCTGGTCATCCGCTATAGACCGGACCAAAGGCAGTGGGCACGGCTGCTGCCGCTCCTGGTTCCGGGCGGCCGGCTGCTGCTCTGCTCCTTCGGCCTCGAGGATCATTTCCGCCACGGTACCCGGCGCGAGCATTGTCTCGAGCGCGGCGAGCTGGAAGCGGCGCTGGGCCCGGACATGCGGCTTCTCTGCCAGGAGCGTTTCACCCGGGGCGGGCGTTTCCTCGAGGGCTTCGTTTGGGAAAAGGGGGAGGATGAGGGTGAGCGCCTATGAACGCTACGCGGTGACCGCGGCCAGCTACGACGACACCCGCTGGGCGGCGGGCCAGGAGGTGATCCTCGGCTGTCTCGCCCAGGCCGAGACCCCGCTCGCCTCGATGACCCTGCTCGATGCCGGCTGCGGCACCGGCAACTATGCCCGGGCCCTGATCGACCGGGTCGGGCGCATCGAGGCCCTCGATCTGGAGCCGGCCATGCTGGAGCGGGCCCGGGCCAAGCTCGAAGGCGAAGCCGCCTCCGGCCGCATCCGCTTTCACCGGGGCTCGGTGCTGGAGCTGCCCTTCGAGGATGCCAGCTTCGACGGGGTGATGGTCAACCAGATGCTCCATCATCTGCCCGGCGAGCCGGGCGATCCGCTGGCCGGATATCGTCGGGCGTTCGCCGAATTCTCCCGGGTATTGCGACCCGGCGGGGTGCTCACCGTCAACAGCTGCGCCCCCCATCAGCTCGATGGCGGGTACTGGTATTACGCCCTCATTCCCGAGGCCGCCCGCCGCATCCGGGAGCGCTTTCCGCCGCTGCGGCAGCTCCGGGAGATGCTGGAGGCGCGGGGACTCGAATGGCGGGGAAGCTTCGCCCCGCTCGATCTGGTGCTGATGGGGGAGGCTTATTTCGATCCCCGGGGGCCGCTCGATCCGGTCTGGCGGGCCGGCGATTCCACCTTCGCCCTGGTTACGCCCGAGGAACTCGCGCGGGCGCTTACTACCCTGCGCCGGCTGGAGGAGGAGGGCAAGCTCGAACGGTTCCTGGCCGAGCAGGATGCCGAGCGGGAGAAGCTGGGCCAGATCGTGATCTTCTATGCCCGCCGGCCCTCGGCCTAGGGCGGCCCGCCGCGGGGCGTTCAGCCATGCATCGCCGGGGGGCGGGCCTGTACCCGGCCGACCTCCATCTCCACCAGCCGATCGGCCAGCTCCAGCCAGACCGGGCGATGGGTGATGGCGATGATGGTGAGTTCTTCGCCTCGCAGCGCCCCCAGATTGCGGCAGATGCGCCGCTCGGTCTCGGCATCGAGGGCGCTGGTCACCTCGTCCAGGATCAGCAGCCGCGGGCGCGCCGCCAGCGCCCGGGCGAGGGAGATGCGCTGCCGCTGCCCACCCGACAGACGCAGCCCCTTCTCGCCGATCTGGGTCTCCAGACCGTGCGGCAGACGGGCGACGAACTCGCTGGCCGAGGCCAGTTCGAGGGCGCGGGCGATGTCCGCATCGCTGATTTCGGGATCGCCCAGGGTCAGATTCTCGCGCACGGTGGCGTGCAGCAGGGTGAGATCCTGGGGCGCGTAGCCGATCAGGCGGCGCCAGGCCTGCCGGTCGATCTCCCCGAGGGGGATGTCGTCGACCAGGATGCGGCCGGTCTGCGGTTCGAGAAAGCCCAGCAGCAGATCCACCAATGTGGTCTTGCCGGCACCCGAGGGGCCGGTCACCACCGTGATGCGGCGGGCCGGGAGAAAGAGATCGAGATCGGTGAACACCGGCACATCGTCGTAGACGAAACCGACCTTCTCGAAGGTCAGGCCATGGGTGAGCGGCGGCGGCGGATTGCCGGCCACCGGCTCGGCCATGGCCGCGGTCTCGGCGATGATGTCGCGGACATGCTCGAAACTGGCCTCGTACTGCACCGCCCGCTGATGGGCCTTCTGCACCTTGTTGAGGCTGGAGACGGTGCGCGCCAGCAGCAGGCCGCTGACCACCAGCTCGGCCACCGGCACCTGCCAGAAGCCGCGGGCGAAATAGAAGCCCAGCGCCAGGAAGATCACCAGCAGCATTTCCTGCAGGCTGGAAAGGGCCTCGCGATCGGCGAGCTGGCGGCGGATCGCCTTGCGCACCAGCTGGATGCGGCTGTCGATGTAGCCGAGGAAGGTGTCGGTGCGGCCCATCGCCTTGATCGGCTTGATGTTGGCGAGGGTGTCGCCGAGCAGCACGGTCATGTCCTGGGTGCGCCGCGCCCGCTTGCGGTCGGCCTGGCGCGAACGGCGGATGAAGCCGTAGAGAAGGGCGCTGACGAAGGCGCCGACGGCGGCGGCGAGGGCGGCGATCTTCCAGGACACCAGGAAGGCGACCACCAGATAGATCACGCTCTGGATGCCGAACACCAGGAAGTTGGCCGAGACCATGTAGCCATCGGCGCAGCGCCGGGCCTCGACCCCCATGGCATTGGCGAAGCGGCCGGAGGGCTGGCGCACGAAATAGAGCCAGCGGGCGCGCAGGAGATTGGCGACCAGATTGCGGCGCAGCTCGGCGGTGACCCCGGAGGCGGTGGTGGCGATGATCCGGTAGACCAGGATCATCAGCCCCGCCTTGGCCACCATGATCACCGCCACGATCGCCAGCAGGCTGCTGAAATCGCTGCCGAGACCGAGCGCCTCGACCGCTTCCAGCACCATCTTGTGCAGGGCCGAAGGCTCGCCCTGCTGGTTGGCGGCGATGGCCAGCACCGGCAGCAGGGTGGCGAAGCCGAAGCCTTCGAGGGTGCTGGCCACGAACAGGCAGGAAAGCACCAGCCAGGGGCGGGAGCCGGGCATCGAGAAGAAGCCGGTGATGGCCGCCGGCACGAAACGCGATGGGGGAGAGCGATCGGTCAAGCTGTCCTCTTCGGTGATGCTGTCGCGGCCTCTAGCACGGACCGGCGGACGGTGCACCCGGGAGGATGCGCGGGCGGGACGGCAGGCGGCTCCCTTCCGCCCCGCGGACCCTTTCCCTCGCCTCCGGCGGAAGCATGCTGTCTGCGGCAACCGGGGATTCGGCCATGAAGCGTCCTCTGGAGGGAATTCGGATTCTCGATCTCACCAATGTGCTGGCGGGGCCTTTCTGCACCTACCAGTTGGCCCTGATGGGGGCCGAGGTGATCAAGATCGAGCGCCCCGGCGAGGGCGATCTGGCCCGTCGGCTCGGTGCCGATCCGGAGCTCAACGCGCGCCGTATGGGTGCCTCCTTCCTGGCCCAGAACGCGGCCAAGAAATCGCTCGCCCTCGATCTCAAGAAGGCCCGCGGAAAGGAAGTGTTCCGGAGGCTGGTGGAAACGGCCGATGCCCTGGTCGAGAATTTCCGGCCGGGGGTGATGGAACGGCTCGGCCTCGGCTGGGAGGTGCTCCGGAAGATCCGCCCCGAACTCGTCTACGCCGCCATCTCCGGTTTCGGACAGAGCGGCCCGCTGCGGGACAATCCCGCCTACGACCAGATCATCCAGGGGCTGGCCGGGGTGATGCGCGTCACCGGGGATCGCCGCTCCGCCCCCTTGCGGGTGGGATTCCCGGTGGCCGATACGATGGGCGGCATGACCGCCGCCTTCGCGCTCGCCGCCGCCCTGCTCGGCAGCCATCGGCGGGGGGAGGGCATGCGGATCGATGTCTCGATGCTGGAGAGCACCCTCGCCGCCATGGGCTGGGCGGTCTCCAACTGGCTGATCGCCGGGATGCCGCCGCAGCCCATGGGCAACGAGAACATGACCGCCGCCCCCTCGGGCAGCTTTCGCACCGGCCGGGGGCTGCTCAACATCGCCGCCAACGAGCAGCGCCAGTTCGAGACCCTGTGCCGGCTGCTGGGACGCCCGGAGCTGGTTGCCGATGCCCGCTTCGCCGATCGGGAAGCGCGCAAGATTCACCGGGAGGCTCTCCGGAACGAGATCGAGAAGGCCCTGGCCGACCGTTCCGCGCGGCAATGGGCGGCGCTCCTGAACGCCCATGGGGTGCCGGCGGGCGAGGTGCTGTCCGTGCCCGAGATCCTCGCCCATCCGCAGATCCGGGAGCGGGATTTCATCCGCACGTTCGCCGATCCGCCCGGGGTGGGGCGGCCGATCTCCGTGGTGCGGGGCGGCTGGCGGATCACCGGCATGGAGGAGGCATCCGGCCCGGATGCGCCACCGCCGCTGCTCGGTGCCGACAGCGATGCGATCCTCGCCGGGATCGGCTACAGCGAAGCGGAGATCGCGGCGTTGCGGCAGGAAGGGGTGATCGGATGAACGGGCAAGAGGATCTCGCCGAGGCCTGTCGCAACTGGTGGCGGACCGGCATCATCGCCATGCGGCCGGGGGAGATCCGCATCCGCGGCTATCCCATCGAGCAGCTCGTGGGACGCCTGTCCTTCGCCGAAATGATCTGGCTCGTGACCCGCGGCGAAGTGCCGGAGACGGGCCGGGCGCGGCTGCTGGAAGCGGCTTTGGTGGCGGCGGTCGATCACGGGCCGCAGGCCCCTTCCATCGCCATCGCCCGGATGGGCGTGAGCTGCGGGATCGGCCTCAACAATGCCATGGCCTCGGCCTTGAACGTGCTCGGGGATGTGCATGGCGGTGCCGGCGAGCAGGCGATGGAGCTCTATGCCCGGGCCGCCGCCGGCATCGCCGCCGGGCGGCCGCTCGAGGCGGCAGCCGCGGCCGCGGTCACGGACTGGCAGCGGGACCATGGCCGCTATCTTCCGGGCTTCGGCCATCGCTTCCATCCCGTTGACCCCCGGGCGCCGCGTCTTCTGGAGCTGGTCGAGGCGGCGGCCCGCGAAGGTCTCGTCGAGGGCAGCGTGGCGGCCATCGCCCGGGCCATCGAGAGCCTGCTGGAGAAGCGTCGGGGCCGTCCCGTTCCCCTCAACATCGACGGGGCGGTGGCGGTGGTCTTCGCCGAGCTCGGCTTTCCCCCGCCGCTGGCCCGCGGCCTCTTCTGCCTGTCGCGCAGCGTCGGCATCCTGGCCCATGCCTTCGAGCAGATGCAGGCCGGCGAGCGCAACAAGGGGCCGACGCCGCCGCAATGTTTTTGGGTCTATGACGGACCGCCTCCCCGGGACTATGTTTCCGGGACGGGAAACACCGAAGGCGGCTCCGAAGGGCCGCCCGCTCCCGCGACGAAACAGGACAAGGAGGCTCGATGATGACCAGATTCTCCCGCAGGAGCCTGTGTGCGACGCTCGCCGTCGCCACCCTGATGCTCGGCGCCTCGGCCGCCAGTGCCGTCGAGATCGAGAAGATCCACTTCCTCATTCCGGGCGGTGCCGGCGGCGGCTGGGACACCACCGCCCGGGCCACCGGCGAGGCCCTGACCAAGGCCGGTCTCATCGAGAGTGCCTCCTTCGAGAACATGTCGGGCGGCGGTGGCGGCAAGGCCATCGCCTATCTGATCGAGACCGCCGACCGCCAGCAGGGCACGCTGATGGTCAATTCGACGCCGATCATCCTCAGAAGCCTGCGCGGGCGCTTTCCGCAGTCTTTCCGCGACCTCACCCCGATCGCCAGCATCATCGGCGATTACGGAGCCCTGGTGGCGCGGGCCGATTCCGAATTCCGGAGTTTCGCCGACGCGCTCGCGGCCTATCAGGGCGATCCGCGTGCGGCCAAGGTGGCCGGCGGTTCGGTCAAGGGCGGCATGGACCATCTGGTGGTCGCCCGCATCTTCCAGGCGGCCGGCGCCGATCCCAACAAGGTCGTCTACGTGCCCTACGATGCCGGCGGCAAGGCTCTGGCGGCGCTGCTTTCGGGCGAGACCGAGCTGCTCTCGACCGGCTTCGGCGAGGCCATCGAGGCGGCCCGCAGCGGTCAGGTCAGGATCCTCTGCGTGACCGCTCCCGAGCGGCTGGAAGCGGCCCCCGAGGTGCCCAGCTGCAAGGAGGCCGGGGCCGATATGACCTTCGTCAACTGGCGCGGCTTCTTCGCCGCACCGGGCCTGCCCGACGATCTCGCCGATGCCTATGCCGATCTTCTCGGGCGGATGCAGAAGACCGAGATCTGGGAAGAGATCCGCAACCGCTACGGCTGGGTCAACATCTACAAGCCGCGGGCCGAATTCGTCGCCTTTCTGGAGCAGCAGGAAGGCGAGATGAAGGCGCTCTTGAACGCACTCGGCATCAAGACCGTGCGCTGAACGACATGGAGCGGGGCGGGCGGCTCTCCGGGGCCGCCGCCCCCCATCTTCCGGCAACGCCATGCTGCTGCATCGTGATCGCGTCTGGGCGCTGATCTTCCTGGCCCTTGCCATCGCCTACGGCATCGAGGCGGGACGGATCGAGCTCTATTTCGGCGGCGAGGACGAGGCCTTCACCGCCCGCACCTTTCCGATGGCGCTCGCCTGGGCCGGCGGCATCACCGCCTTCCTGCTGCTGATCTCGCCGGTCGATCCCGAGCCCGCGCCTTCGCTGCGGGAGATCCGTCGCTACGACTGGATGCGGGTGCTGGCCCTGCTGGCCCTGATGGTCGCCTACGGCCTCGCCATCCAGCGCATCGGCTTCTTTCTTTCCACCTCGCTCTTTCTGCTGGGAGGCTATGCGATCCTCGGCGAAAGGCGGGTCTGGATGCTGCTGCTGGCCTCCTTTCCGGTGGTCGCCGCCTTCCAGTTCCTCCTCCAGGGGCTGCTCGGCGTCTATCTCAACGACCCGTTCCTGACCCTGATCGGGATCACCGGATGATCGAAGGTCTGTGGATCGGGCTGTCGACGGCGCTGCAGCCGCTCAATCTGCTGATGGTGGTGATCGGCTGCTTCGCCGGCACCTTCATCGGCATGCTGCCCGGACTCGGACCGATCTCCGCCATCGCCCTGATGATTCCCATCACCTACGGGCTCGATCCGGCGGCCGGCCTCATTCTCATGGCCGGGGTCTATTACGGGGCGATCTTCGGCGGCTCCACCAGCTCGATTCTGATCAACGCTCCCGGCGTCGCCGGCACCGTGGCCACCGCCTTCGACGGCTATCCCATGGCCAGGAAGGGCATGGCCGGCAAGGCCCTGGCGATTGCCGCCTACGCCTCCTTCTCGGGCGGCACGATCGCCGCCATCTTCCTGCTGCTGGCGGCCCCTGCGCTCGCCAGTGTCGCCCTGTCCTTCCAGTCGCCCGACTATTTCGCGCTGATGGTGCTGGGGCTCACCGCGGTTTCCGCCTTCGCCGGCCGCGGCCAGTTCCTCAAGGCGCTGCTGATGACCATTCTCGGGCTGATGCTGGCCACCGTCGGCCAGGATGTGAGCTCGGACATTTCCCGCTTCACCTTCGGCAGCATCGATCTCCTCGACGGCATCAGCTTTCTGCTGCTGGCGATGGCCACCTTCGCCCTGTCGGAAGCGCTGATGCTGGTGCTCAAGCGGGAAAAGCCCTCGAGCGAGGCGGAAAAGGCGCTGCGCGGCGGCATGGGCACCCTCAAGCTCGACCGCCGCGAGGTGCGCGAGATCGTGCCGGTGATCGGCCGCTCCTCGCTGCTGGGATTCCTGATCGGCGTGCTGCCCGGAGCCGGGGCCACCATCGCCTCCTTCCTGGCCTATGGCATGGAGCGGCACATCGCCCCGCCGGACAGGAAAGCAGAGTTCGGCAAGGGTTCGCTCAGGGGGCTGGCGGCACCGGAGACCGCCAACAATGCCGCCTGTTCGGGTTCCTTCGTGCCGCTCCTCACCCTCGGCATCCCGGGCTCGGGAACCACCGCGGTGATGCTCGGCGCGCTCATCTCCTTCGGCATCCAGCCCGGGCCGCGGCTGTTCGTCGAACGGCCCGACGTGTTCTGGTCGGTGATCCTGTCGATGTACATCGGCAACATCATCCTGCTCATTCTCAACCTGCCGCTCATTCCCTACATCGCCCGCCTCCTGGCCCTGCCGCGCCAGCTCCTGATCCCGCTCATCCTCTTCTTCTCGCTGACCGGGGTCTATCTGATCTCCTTCAACAGCTTCGACATCCAGCTCATGGTGCTGTTCGCGATCGTGGCGGTGGTGCTGCGGCTGGCCGGATTCCCGATGGCGCCGATGATCCTGGCCTTCGTCCTCGGCCGGCTGATGGAGGAGAATCTGCGCCGCTCGCTGCTGCTCTGGGACGGCTCCCTGGCCTTTCTGTGGGAGCGGCCGATCACCCTCGGGATCATGATCGTCACCCTGCTGGTGCTGCTGACGCCGGTGGTGCAGTTCGTTCAGGAACGGCGCAACCGCATCGTCATGGCAGGGGAAGGCGGATGAGATCGGGCGAGGGGACGAGGCGGGAATCGAACAGCAGCGCCTCGCGGTCCGCCGCCGCGGCCGTCAGGGCCCGCCGCCAGGGCCTGTCGCCCTTGACCACCAGACCGGCCTTCCCGGTTCCCTCGTGCACCAGCGCCAGCCATTCGATGCCACCCTTGAGGATGAGATCGGCGCCGTCATTGTCGCCCACCACATTGTCCTCGAGCAGGCCGGAAAAGCGCTGGGCGAAATCCGCCCCCAGCTCCGCGGCGGCCTTGGGAGCGGGTCCCGTATAGAGCCGGATGCCGGCATCGCCGTTGCCGGTGATGCGATTTTCGGCGAGCACCACGCTGCGGCTGTTGCGCACCCGGATCCCGGT
>CAYYZI010000001.1:0-12418 GCA_964475675.1 uncultured Geminicoccaceae bacterium | reverse complement strand
ATCGATGCCGTAGCGGATGCTGTCGCGGAAGAGGTTGTCGAGCAGCCGCACGCCGCGGGCGGCGAAGGCGTAGAAGCCGTAGTAGAGCTGGACGATCTCCGAACCGATCATCATGCCGGTGGGCGGGAGCGCTTCCTCCTCCGGCCGATCGGCGGCGAAGGCGAGACCGTAGGCCTTGCCGGCGGCGAAGCCGAGATGGGAGAGCCGGCTGTTGCGGATGATCCCCTCGCCCCCCGAGAGGACCAGCAGGAACGGGCGGAAGCGCCCGGCCTCGCGGAACATGGCGGGGCGCCCCTCCTCGCTGCCGACCAGCTCCGCCCGCTCCAGGAAGATGCGGCCGGCGGTCACCAGCATGGCGCCATGGGCGGCCTCCAGCGCGAGCCGGCGATCGGCGATCACCAGACTGGCGCCGGCATCGATGAACAGCGGCGCGCGCAGCTCGCAGGCCGTCTCCGTGCAGACCAGCAGCCGCCGGTCCTCCGGCAGGCGGGCGGCGATGGCCGGCAGATCGGCGGTTCCCCGCAGCAGATGGATGGCCGGAATGCGCTTGCGGTCGCCGCCATAGACGGCCCCCTGGGCGGCGGCCTCGAGATAGCGGTTGCGCAGGCGGGGCAGGGTGTTGGCGGGTACCAGCGCGATCTCGAAGGCGCCGGGTTCGGGCACCGGCACGGCGCGTGCTTCGGCCCGCCGGGCGGAGAGATCGGGCAATGCGGGCGGTGACCATTCGAGGCGCCTGTCGAGGGTCAGGATGCCGGCCGCCGCCGCCTCGAACGGCGACCAGAGCATCGACCCGAGAAGCATCGGCCCGAGAAGGAAGAGGTGCCGGAACATGCGGGTCATTCCGGCACCGCCGGCAGGAGGAGAGCGAGATCGGCCACGCAGCATTCCTCCAGATTGCCGCCCGGCCCCTCGCGATCGACCGTCAGGAAACGGCCGGGATGCTCGAGGCAGAGCAGCGGATGATGCCACACACCGCGACGGTAGCTGATCCCCTGCCGGCCCTCGGCGAAGAAGGCCCGATAGCTCTCCGGCCGGCGCGGATCGGTCGCCACCACCACCAGCCAGGGACGTTCCTGCAACGGCTGGAAGGCCTGGCTGCCGAGGGGGTGGCGCTCCATCAGCGCGAGCTGCAGCGGCAGGCGGACCGGCTCGACCTCGAAGATGCTGAGGACCGTGCGGGCATCCTCGCCGAGGGCCTCCACCTCGGCCAGGGCGTGATAGCGCCGGGCGCTGCCGCGGTTGACGGGCAGGCCGGCGAGACCGGTGCTGTCGAGGACCTCGCCGAAGGCGGCGAAGGCTTCCCGGGTGAGCGGCTCCAGGGGAAGTTCGGGCATCGGCACTCAGCGCCGCACCGGCCGGCCGAACAGCCGCATGCGGCTGATGCCACCATCCGGGAAAATCGCCAAACGAACATGACTTATCGCGTCATGTTCGCGTATGTCGTCACCTTCGAAACGATGGATGCTGTCGGCCGAGAGAGGCCGTTCGGGAAGCAGCGGCGACCAGAACAGGGAGGCGGCGACCAGCCGCGAATCCTCGATCTCCTCCTCGACCAGCGCGGCATCGATCCAGCAGCGATCGGGGAAATTGCCCTTGAAATGGGCGGTGTCGATCTCGATCCGCTCGATCCGGCCGGGATGGCCGAGGGCGATGAGGATCCAGTCATGGCCCGGTTCCCGCCGCCTTCGCGTCTCCCAGCCATCGCCCATGTCGCGACCGCGGCCGGGGGCGATGATCCGCAGCGGATCGCCGTAATGGGCATCGTTCCAGGCGATCACCCGGCCACCACGCAGCAGCGCCGAGAGCTCGACCGTCTCCCCGGCCGGGAGCTCCCAGTCGCAGGCCGGCTCGCCGAAGAGGCGCAGACGGGCGATGCCGCCATCGGGGAAGATCGAAAGCCGGATGTGATCGACCGGCGGTGTGGCGGGAAGCTCCCGAGGATGATGGGCATCGGGGCCGAGGGGGAGGGGCGGCAGAATTTCCCGCCATGCGGTGGTGGCCGTCGGTTGCCCTTCGCCGAGCAGGCAGCCCTCGAGGGCGGCGGCCGGCGGATAGTTGCCGGTGAAATGGCTGGTATCGATGTCCACCGCCCGGAGCCGTGCCGGGGCGGCGAGACGGAGGATGCACCAGTCATGGCCGCCATCGCGCCGCCGCCGGGTTTCCCAGCCATCCATCCACTTGCCGTGAGCATCATACTTGTCGGGCAGGAAGACCGCCGGGCGGGGATCGAGCATGCGGGCGCAGGGGGCGAAGAACTCGTCGCTGACCGCCACCACCGCGGCTCCCAGCCGGGCATCGGCGAGATTGGGCCAGCGCCGGGCGAAGGCCAGGACGGTCTCGTCGACTGCCGCAAGGATGGGTCCGATGTTCACGCCTGCTCCCGCTCCGCTCGCCCGGACTCTTCATGCCCGAGCTTTGCCGGGGCGACAATGACGAGTTGAACGATCTTCCGGTACCATGCGCGTTCCCGGCGGCGGCCGAAGCCGCCGCCGGGACGACCTGCCCGAGGCTGCGGAGGGGATGCCGGCGATGCGGAATCCGCCTCCGGGGAAGGCTCTCGGCCGCGCCGCCCGCTTCAGGCCGCCCGCATGCGGGCGATGAAGGCCTCGATCCGCTGCTTCAGCGACTTGGCCTCCTCGGCACAGCCATCGGCATTGCTGCGCATCACCTGGGCGGCCGCGCCGGAGGCCTCGATCTGCTGGCCGATCTGGCGGATGCTCTGATCGATCTCGTCGGTGCCGCGGGCGGTCTCCTGGGTGTTGCGGGCGACATCGGAGATGGCCGCGTTCTGCTCCTCCACCGCCGCCGCCACGGTGGTGGCGATATGGTCGAGCTCGTTCATCACCTCGCGCACCTGCTGGATGGCGGCCACGGCGCTGCCGCTGACCTCCTGCACGGCGGTGATCTGGGCGGCGATGTCCTGGGTCGCCTTGCCGGTCTGGGTGGCCAGCGACTTGACCTCCTGGGCGACCACCGCGAAGCCTTTGCCGGCCTCCCCGGCACGAGCCGCCTCGATGGTCGCGTTGAGGGCCAGGAGGTTGGTCTGCTCGGCGATGTCGGCGATCAGGTTGATCACCGCGCCGATCTTCTCGGTCATGGCGGCGAGCTCCTCCATGGTGCCGCTGGCCTGTTCCACCTGTTGGCTGGCGTCCCGGGCAATGGCGCTGGAGCGGGTGATCTGCTCGGCGATCTCCTGGGCCGACTGGGAGAGCTGCTCGGCGGCGGCGGCGATCGAGCGGGTGGTGGTGGTCGCCTGTTCGACGGCGGCGACCGCCTCGGCGCTTTCCTTTCTGGAGCCCGCGACGCTCTCGTCCACCGCCCGGGCGCTGGCCTCGAGTTCGCCGGCGAGCTGTTCGAGCTTGCCGAGAATGCCGCTGATCTCGCTCTCGAAACGGCCGGCGATTTCCCGGGCGGTCTGCTGGCGCTGCCGCTCGGCGGCGCTGCGGGCCTCTTCCTCGGCCATCTGCATGCGGTCGATGGCGGCGAAACCCCGCCAGACCAGATATCCCGAGACCCCGCAGATGGTCAGCAGCAGCACGAGCAGAACGATCAGCAGACGGAGATTGGCGTTTTCGGCGGCATGCGCCTGCTCGACCAGGGCCGCGGTCAGCCGCCCCTCGAGGGCGAACAGCCCGTCCAGCCGGGCCATCGTCAGGTCGAGCCACTCCTTGGGCTCGCGACCCTCGGTATTGAAGGAGCTGGCCACCTCCAGCAGCAGCTTTCTCCAGCTCCGGTAGAGCTCGGGATCGACCCCCGCCATCGCCGCCTGCAGGGCACCGGCCAGTTCCTCGCCGCCATCCTCCGCGAGGTTCTCCAGGATTTCCTGCTGGGCGCTGCTGGCAGCGGCGAACTGGGGATAGACGATCGGGTCGAAGGTGCCGTTGCGGGCCAATGCCAGGCCGAAGGCCGCTTCCTTGGCGGCCGCCTCGCGGGCCTCGAACAGCCCGAGAATGGCGCCGTACCTGCCGGCGATCCCGACGTCGGGAGTCGCCCGGCCGATCCGGGCCAGGTAGCGGGTGATCTCGTCGAGCGCACCGCGATAGGATTCCACCATCTCGTCGCGGCCCACCTTGCCCTGGTCGATCCGCTCGCGCAGCCGGTCGAGCTCGGCCAGGCGTTCGCGGATCCGGGCGAAGCTTTCGGCGAGCCCGCGATCCTCGCGGACCGCCGCCGGCAGGCGGTAGCCGGCGACCTTCTGCTGCAGGGCCGCGACCCGTGGGCGCTGCGCCTGCATCAGCTCCGCATACTGCTTGCCGCCGCCGCTCATGTAGCCGGTGGTCAGGACGAATTCCCGGTCGAGTTCGAGGGAAAGCTCGTGCAGGCCACTCTCGAGGCTCTCGAGAAGCGCGTTGAAGCGGGCCAGCTGCCCGATCTCGCGGACATTGTTGAAGACGATCATTCCGGAGGCGATCAGCAGGCCCAGGACCGGCAGGGCCAGCATGACCAGGATCTGGCGTTTGAGGGGCGACATGGGCAGGCCTCGAAAGTGGTCGAACGGGAAACTTGGTAGTAGGTTGCGCCCGACCCTTTCTGGGCGAGAATCTTTACCAATCGATTAACGGCACGGGCTTCGGGCCCGTATCCACCGCGAGTTCCGCGGGTGGAGGCGAGGGAGAGGTGATGAACGCCGAGCGGGTACGTCGAATCGTTCTCAAGCGCCGGCCGAAGGGGCCGCCGGCCCTCACGGATTTCGCCCTCGAGGAGGTCCGCCTGCCCGAGCCCGGGCCGGGCGAGGTGCTGGTGCGCACCCTCTGGCTGTCGATCGATCCCTACATGCGCGGGCGAATGAGCGACGCCCCCTCCTATGCCGCCCCGGTCGGCATCGGCGAGCCGATGCACGGCGAATGCGTGGGGGTGGTGCTGGAGAGCCGGGATCGGGTCTTCTCCCGAGGCGACCATGTGATCGGCATGGGCGGCTGGCAGAGCCATTTCGTGCTCCCCGCCGACCGGCTGCGCAAATGCGATCCCGAGGAAGCGCCGCTTTCCGCCTGGCTCGGCGTGCTCGGCATGCCCGGGCTCACCGCCTATGCCGCCCTGCACGACATCGCCGTTCCCGAAGCGGGCGAGACGGTGGTGGTGCCGGCGGCCGCGGGTGCGGTGGGAGCGGTCGCCGGCCAGCTCGCCAAGCTGCGCGGCTGCCGGGTGGTGGGCATCGCCGGCGGTCCCGAGAAATGCCGCTACGTGACCGAGGAGCTGGGCTTCGATCTCTGCCTCGATCGCCGCCAGCCCGATCTCGAGGAACGTCTGAAGGAGGCCTGCCCCGGGGGAGTGGACGTCTATTTCGAGCTGGTCGGCGGTGCCGTGCTGTGGGCGGTGCTGCCGCTGATGAACCTGCATGGCCGCATCCCGGTGATCGGCGGCATCGCCTGGTACAATCTGCCGGAGCCGCCGGAGGGGCCCGATCGCACGCCGCTGCTGATGCGCCAGATCCTGGTCCGGCGCCTCCGGCTGCAGGGCATGATCGTCTGGGACCACGCCCATCTGGAGGAACGGTTCCGCACGGAAGTGGGCAGGCTCCTGCGGGAGGGGAAGATCCGCTTCCGGGAGCATGTCTACGAGGGGCTGGAGAACGCCCCGCAGGCACTCATCGACCTGCTCGAAGGGCGCAGCTTCGGCAAGGTGCTGGTGCGGGTCGCACCGGCCTGAAGGCGGGCGATCCCGGGCCTTTCGCGGGTTGCGGGCCGGCGCCGGAACCGATTAGGCGCATATTAACGAATAGCCGCTAGAGCGTCGCTGCAAAGGCGAACGAATCGGGAGATTCGGCATGCGGGCGTTCTTCGCGAGCCTGGGAACCAGGCTCGGGATCCTCCTCGTCATCACCGGCGCCGCCCTGACCGCTCTCGCCTGGCAGGCGGTGCGGACCAGCGATCGGGTGACCGCCTCCTTCGAGATCCTCGAACGCGATCTCGAGCGGCTGGCCGGCGATGTGCTCGAATTCTCCTGGCTGGTCGGCGAGATCCGCTACGATGTCGTGCAGATCCAGCAATGGTTCTCCGACCTCGCCGCCACCCGCGGTGAAGACGGTCTCGACGATGGAGCCGACAAGGCCCTCGCATACGCCGCCGAGCTCGAGAAGGATCTGGCCGCGGCCAAGGCGATCGCCAGCCGGCTCGGCGATGGGGATCTGGTGGCGCGGCTCGAGGCGGTGGCCGAACGGGCGCCCGCCTATGTGGCACAGGGAGAGCGTCTCGCCCGTGCCTATGTCGAAGGCGGCACCTCCGCCGGCAACGCCATCATGCCCCGCTTCGATGCCGAGGCGGAGGCGATCACCGAGGCCGTCACCCGGTTGCTGACGGCGCTCGGCGAACTTCGCGACACGACCGTGAGCCGCGTGCTGGAAAAGGCCCGGGGCGCCCATGTCGCGGCCCAGGACGCGAAAGGCGCCGCCTTCTTCTGGGCGCCCGCCGCGTTGCTCTCGCTGATGCTGCTCGCCTTCTACATCGTCTTCGGCATCGCCTGGCCGCTGCGCCGTCTCGCTGCCGCCATCGCGGTCGAGGACGGGGCGCCGATGGAAGTTCCGGGCCAGAAGCGGAAGGACGAGCTCGGCGAACTGGCGCGGGTGCTCCTGCGTTCTCGCGAAAGCGTGGCGCGGGCGGCCGAGGAGCGCGCCCGGGCACTCGAGGGAATGGCCGAGAATCTCGAGCGCAGTCTCACCGAATCGGTGGCGGAACTGGAACGTTTCACCCGCAGGATGTGCGAGGAGACCGCAATGGTGGCCGCCTCCTCCGATTCCTTCGGCGAAGCCGGCGCGCGTACCCTGGCCTCGGCCCGGCAGGCTCGCGAACTGGCGAGCGGGGTGGCGACCGGAACCTCGCAGCTGACCGAGGCGATCGGCGAGATCAGCCATCAGGTCGGCGAAGCCTCCCGCACCACCGGCGAGGTGGTGGCCATCGGCGAGGCCACCCGCAGCACGCTCGACCGGCTCTCGGAGCTCGCCCGCAGCATCGACGACATCACCCGGACCATCACCGAGATCGCCGAACAGACCAACCTCCTGGCCCTCAACGCGACCATCGAAGCGGCGCGCGCCGGGGAAGCCGGCAAGGGTTTCGCGGTGGTCGCCGGCGAGGTCAAGGCGCTCGCCCAGCAGACGGCCAAGGCGACCGAGGACATCGGCCGGCGCATCGCCACCGTCCAGGAGGCCTCGGCGGAAGCCGTCGAGGCGGTGACCCGGATCGTCGACCGGATCGGCGAGATCGACCGCATCACCGCCGCCATCGCGGCCGCCGTCGAGGAGCAGCACGCCACCACCAGGGACATCGGTGAAAGGGTCACGCAGGTGGCCGGAGAGGTGGAGCGGATCGGCAGCGCCAGCACCACCTATGCCGAAGAGGCGGAGGCCAACCGGGAGCGCGCCAGGCGGGTCGAAGAATTCGCCCGCAGGCTCGACGAGGTGGCCACCGAACTGCGCGCCGCCCTGGTACGTCTGGTGCGCACCTCCACCCCCGAAGTCGATCGTCGCAGCGAGCCCCGGCTCGGGACCGCGATCCCGGTACGGATCGAGCATGTCGGCGGCAGCCATCCGGCGCGCATCGTCGATCTCTCCCGCGGCGGTCTGCGTCTGGAGGAGGCCCTGCCCGGGGTCTCGCCCGGAACCGGGATCCGCATCCATGGCCTGCTCGAGGAGCCGGTTTCGGGAAAGATCGTCACCCTTTCCCCGCAGGGCACCCATGTCGCCCTGGAGCGGGACGAGGAGAAGCGGCAGCGGATCGCGGCCCGCATCGACCGCACCGATTCCGGCGAGAGGAAACGCGCCTGAGGCGGGGCTGTCGGGGAACGGGGCCGGGCTGCGGCGTTTCGATCCGGTCGCTCAGGAGCCGGCGCCGGCCAGCGGCGAGGGGGTGGCCGGATCCGGGGTTCCCGTTGCGGTGCCGGCGGCTCCACCGCCCTCTTTCGGCCGTTCCCCGAGGGCTTCGTAGAAGGCCGCCTCGAGCGCCAGGAAGGGCCCCTCCCAGGTCCATCGCTCGAGCACGAAACGCCGGGCGGCGGCACCCAGACGACGGCGGCGATCGGCATCGGCCATCAGCGAGAGGATCGCCTCGGCGAACGTCTCGGGGGTATCGGCGAGCAGCAGCTCGCGTCCCGGCCGGGCGCCTATGCCCTCGTTGGCCATCGGGGTGGCCACCACCGCCCGGCCCGTCGCCATGTATTCGAGAAGCTTGTTCTGGAGCCCGGCGGCGGCCCGGATCGGGGCCACGCAGACGGTCGCCCGGGCCATGTAATCGCCCGGATCGGGCACCGTGCCGGTGACCGTCACCCCGGCCTTGCCATCGAATTCGCGCAGCGCCGGCACCGGATCGCGACCGACGAGGTAGAGTCTCGCCTCGGGACGGGCGGCCCGGATCCGCGGCCAGACCTCGCGCAGCAGCCACAGCGCCGCCTCGACATTGGGGGCGTAGCGCATGACCCCCGACATGACCACCGTCGCCGGCTCCTCGAGATCGGCATCGCGCGGTGCGAAGCGCTCGGTATCCACCCCGTGCGGGCCGAACACCACATTGTCGATCTCCGGCTCGCCATGTTCCCGGCACATGGCGGCGATCGCCTCGCGGTCCTTTTCGCCGATCAGCACGGTGCGGGTGAAATGGCGCCAGATGCGGGCCTCGTAACGGCCCATGCGCCGGCTTTCCAGCCGGTAGAACAGGCGCTCGGGCCAGCTCGCCGCGGTCTCCGACAGCCGCCGGGTGTTGAGGGTCTGGGAAAGCTGCAGGGCGAGGAAGGTGGTCGCGACCCGTGTCTTCGCCAGCTCGAGCGCCTCGGCACTGCGTACATAGTAGGCATAGGCCAGATCGTAGGGCTGGCGAGCCAGAAGCTCGCGGGTACGGGCGAGCTGGGCGGGGGAGTAGAGATAGCCGATCTGGGCCGGCCAGCCGCGCAGCCAGCCCCGTGCCGCCCGCCACAGCCCGCCGAGGCGGCCGTGGGGCAGGATTTCCAGATGTCGGCAGCGGCTTTGCAGCCAGGCCTCGTGCTCCGGCGCGAGCTTCGGCCGGTTGGAGGCGAGGGTCACGAAATCCACCCGATGCCCGCGCGCATGCAGGAATTCGAGGAGATGGGCGACCGTCAGCTCGTCGCCGGTGGTCATCGGCAGCGGCAGGCGGCTGTAGAGAAAGAGGATCGACAGGGGGCGCGGCGCCGGCTCCAGCCGCATGGCACGGGGCAGACGGTTGATCCCCTGTTGCTCAGCCATCGCCGCTGCGCAGCCGGGTGATGTCGAACAGCGGCAGCCCGGCGGGCAGCCGCTCGCGGATGCCGGGCATCGGCTTGCCGAGCACCGCCAGTTTCGCCCGCTCCGCGGCCCGTCCCGGATCCTGCCGCAGATGGGCCAGCAGGATTTCCTGATGCTCGAGGGCGACGGCGAAATTGACCCCCACCAGCCGGTCCGGATCGAGATCGGGATCGTAGACATCGAGCTCGTAACCGGTATCCAGCAGCAGGCTGGCGAGATCGAGAAGCGGGCTGTTCCGCAGATCGTCGGTGCCGCTCTTGAAGGAGAGACCCAGCAGCAGCACCGGACCGGGTGGCGGTGCCTGCTCGCGGATGCGCTGGGCGAGCCAGGCCAGATGCAGGCTGTTGCTCTCCCTGGTCCCGGCCAGCACCGGCACGGCGAGGCCGGAATCGCGGGCCAGCGCCAGCATCGCGGACAGATCCTTGGGCAGGCAGGAGCCGCCGAAGGGGCCGCCCGGCCGCAGATAGACGGGCGAGATGTTGAGCTTGGTATCGGCGAGGAAGATGTCGGCCACCGCCTGCGGATCGATGTTCCGGCTGGCGCAGATGCGGCCGATCTCGTTGCCGAAGGCGACTTTCAGGGCATGGAAGCTGTTGTCGACGAACTTGACCATCTCGGCAACCGCGAAGGGCACCTCGAAGAGCGGCGCGTCGATGCCGTCGTAGATGCCGAGAAGGCGCCGGGTGACGCCCTTTTCCCGCTCGCCGATGACGATCTTGGGCGGCGCGTAATAGTCCGCGACCGCGGTCGATTCGCGCAGGAACTCGGGATTGAAGGCGATCTCGTAGCGCCGTCCCGGCGGCTCGCCGGCGAGCTTGGTGAGGGTCGGCAGCACCAGCCGTTCCATGGTGCCGGGCGGCATGGTGCTGCGATAGACCAGAAGCAGCGGCTCCCGGTCCCGGGAGCGCCGGCGCAGGCTGCGGCCGAGCTGGCGGGTGACCTCGAGGAGATGGGTCATCTCCAGCTTGCCGTCGGCCCGCGACGGGGTGCCGACGCAGATCAGCACCAGATCGAGGCGGTCGAGATGGGGGGTGATGTCGGCGGTGCTGGAAAGACGCCCCTCGCGCGCTCCTGCGGCCAGCAGCTCGGCCACGCCGGGCTCGACCACCGGCGACCGTCCTTCGCCGATCGCCGCCACCTTTTCCGGATTGATGTCGATGCCCACCACCCGATGGCCGTCCCTGAGCAGGCAGGCGGCGGTGGTGGTGCCGACATAGCCCAATCCGAGAATCCCGATCGTGAGACCCATGCTCCGTCCATCCATCATGCTGGGATCGATCCGCGCTGCGCGGTTCTTCTACCGGCAATCGGCAAGGATTGGCTATGCCGGAACGCAGGAAGGCACAGCCGGGGATGCCGATGCGCGAGACCTTCCGCGGCGTCCTGCCCGTTCCGGTTTCTTTCCGGAACATGGGCCTGCCACCTGTCGATTTCGCCCTCTAAGTGAACGGACGCGTCCCGACAGCACTGCTGGCGTGCATTCCCCGGACCGGAGCGATTTCTACTGGACGGCGAAGAGCACGGCCATTGACATATACCGTACATAAGTCTTTTGCGAGGCAAACGGCAGAATTCCATGTATTTTACGAAAATCTTGTCAACAAGAGAGGCTCATGTTATTATGCCTGCGTTCTGTATAAGAAGAAGTCATCCCCTCTAGGGAGTAGATATGTCGAGGTCCGGGAGACTGGTCGCCACCATGGTGGCGACGGGATACGTTCTGCTGCTGGGCAACAGCGTCCTGGCCCAAGGGTTCCGCGAGCAGCGTGCCTGGCAGTTCCGCTCCTCCGCGGAAACCCAGGTCAAGCTCAACATCGAGGGCACCCGTCTCCAGCTCAACGGCATCGGCACCCGCGAGGTCGGCGGCGGCAGCACGGCGATCGGCCTCAGCTCCGGTCTCGGCGCCCTGGGGGACAGCCCGGCGACCGCCAGCACCACGGCCAACGCCACCAGCGGCACCACCACCTACAATGTGACGGTCACCGGCGACAGCAATGATGTGAAGGTCGACGGCTACCTCAATCTCGACGTCGCCCAGGACAGCGCCGGCTTGAAGTCGAGGATCAAGAACCGGTGATGCAGAAGCGATCCGGAGAGCAACGCGGACAACAGGGCGGCACAGTATCATGAAAAAGATCGGATCTCTCCTGTTCGCCGCCTTCGGTGTCGCCGCCTGTACCGTGCAGCCGCCGGGCGAGGCACCGATCGAGACCATCCGCGGCTCGGTACCGGTGCGGGCGGCATCGCCGATGAGCGGGGCGCTGGTCTGTCTCAGGAACAATCTCGATCGCAATGCCGATCTGCGCTTCGCCGTGTTCGGCCTGCCCGACAAGACCGGGGTGGTCGATTACGACGGGCCCGGGGCCTATGTGACCCAGGGGGCGGAGCTGATGATGATCACCGCCCTGGCCAAGGCCGGGGTGCGCCAGGTCAACCGCACCGCCACCAGTGTCGCCGAATGGGAGCTCAAGCAGGCCCTCGAAAAGCGTCTCGGCGAAGGCCGTGCGGTGCGGGTGAACGGTACCGAATATCCCTTCCGTCCGGTCCGCATGGGCAATCTCCTGGGCTCCACCCACACCATCTACGGAGCCATCACCGAGCTCGATTTCGACATTCTCTCCGACGGTGGCGAGGTCAGCATCGCCGGCATCGGCGGCAAGGCCCGCGGCTACTACATCAGCATCGGCCTCGACATCATCGTCGCCGATACCCGCACCACCGAGATCGTCCTCGCCCGCTCCTACCGAAAGCAGCTCTGGGGCCAGGAGCTCGAGGCCAATCTCTTCCGTTTCTGGGATATCGGCAGTGGCGGTGACAATATCGGCGATTTCGGCGTCGAACTGTTCGATGCCCGTATCGGCCGCCAGCAGAACGAGCCGGTCCATGCCAGCATTCGCTGGGTGGTCGAACAGGCGGCCTATGATATCGTCCGCGATCTCGCCGGTGTCGGCAATGTGTGCGACGAGCTGGTGCCCGAATACAGCCGCTCGGCTCCGATGATGCTGAGCGTGCGCGATACGGCACCGGCGGTGACCACACCCAAGGAGCCGATTCCCGCCAAAGAACTCGTCCCCGAGGAGGCCGGAACCGCGGCGCCCGCCGCCGGCGGCCCGACGCCTCTTTCTCCGGGCGAGGAGCCTTCCGGACCGCGTGCCGTGCGGCTGCCGGATGGAAGGGTCCTGCCGGTGCAGG